>JAICGW010000006.1 GCA_025922945.1 Acidimicrobiia bacterium
CGGTCCCATGAACTCGATCGGCTGGATGGTGGGCCACCTGGCCTGGCAAGAAGAGCGCTATTGGTTGCGGCGCGCTCGTAACACGATCTTGATCCCTCGGCTTGACGAAGAGTTCGCCTACGGCAAACCGGCGACGGTGCCCGTGCTGACCGAGGTTTGGGAGTTGTGGGACCAGGTCATCGCCGCGGCCGACGAGTGGCTCATCGACCTCGACATGGAGCGATTGGCGCAGCCGCTCGCGGAGGGCTTCTCAAGCGTGGGGACGTTTCTTCTCCGCAATACCTATCACTACTGGTACCACCTGGGCGAGGGTATGGCCGTGCGACAGGCCCTCGAACACCAAGGCCTTCCCGACTTCGTCGGCGACATCGACACCCAGGCTCCCTGGCGCCCCTTTTGACGCGAACCCAGGGTTGGTAGGGCGGCTCTGCCTATCTACCAGCCCACAGAACGCATCCTCCTACGCTGCCGGTAATGCAGCAGGGTTCCAAGAAGGCGATCGTCGCCGCGCTGGTTGCCAACTTCGGAATTGCCATCGCCAAAAGCGTGGGCTTCGTCTTGACCCGTTCGGCGGGGATGCTGGCCGAAGCCGGTCACTCCCTTGCCGACACCAGCAACCAGGCGCTGCTGTTGCTCGGTGGTCGGCGGGCAGCCCGAGAAGCCGACGAGACGCATCCCTTCGGCTACGGCCGCGAGCGCTATTTCTGGGCCTTCGTCGTCGCCCTGGTGCTCTTCAGCATGGGCGGGCTCTTCGCTCTCTACGAGGGCATCGAGAAATTGCGACATCCTCACGCCACTGAGAGCCTGGCGATCGCGATCGGGATCCTGATCGTCGCCATCATCCTCGAGACGTTCTCGCTTCGAACTGCGGTCCGCGAAGCCAACCACGTCAAGCCCGCTGACGTTTCTTGGTGGAGATTCATTCGCACTTCGAAGTCGCCCGAACTGCCGGTGGTTTTGCTGGAGGATGTCGGGGCCGAGATCGGTCTCTTCCTCGCCTTGATCGGTGTCAGCCTGGCCGCCGCCACTGGTGACCCGCGCTGGGACGCGGTGGGGTCGATTGCCATCGGCATCTTGCTGGTGGCGATTGGCATCGTCCTCGCCATCGAAACCAAGGGACTGTTGCTCGGTGAGACGGCGTCACAAGATGTCATCGCCGCCATCTCGGCCAGCATCTCCGCCCAGCCCGAGGTCACGAGTCTCATTCACTGCCGCACCCAGCACATGGGGCCCGACGAGCTACTGGTCGGGGCGAAGGTGGAATTCAAACGCGAACTCGACTTTGCGGAGCTGGCGGCGGCCGTCGACCGAGTGGAAGGAGCCATTCGCGAGGCGGTGCCGAGCGCGGTGACGATCTATGTCGAGCCGGATCTGCGGCGAGCCGCCGGGGGCGAATAGTTGCCGTGCGCCTGGGCAACCAGGCGAGCTTCATCGCCTTCCAGCCACATGTCGATCTGCCCATAGATGCGGGTCGACCCCACTCGCAGGAGCTGGGCTCGACCGAGGACTGACGCTCCCACCGCGGGACGGAGGAACGAGATGGCGAGATCCGACGTGACCGCCATCGGCTCTAGCCCTACGACGGTGAAAGTGGCGAACCAGAGGGCGATGTCCGCCAACCCGAAAAGGGTCAGGCCCGAGACATACCCACCGGGGCGGAGGACGGCAGGATCGTGCTCCCAGCGAGCCAGGGCCGTGCGCTCGCCCAGTTCGATGCATCGGTACCCGCTGGAGTAGGCGGCCGGGAACTCCGACTCCACCAACTTGTTCACTTCCCCCGGCGAAATCACATCACTCCCTCTTTCTGCGCCCACTCCCACAAGCGGCCAAAGGTGACATCGGCCGATGTGTATTTGAGTCCTAGCTCGCGGCTGGCACGGGATCCGTCATACAAGTGTCCGTGCAGTATCGCTTTTGCCGATTCCCCGCAGATGGGGGCGGTCCGCCGAAGAACGCTGAACAACCCACCCACCACGAAACCGGCGATTCTCACCAAAGGAGGCGGGATATACGACACCCGGAGCGGTTGCGCAGTCACCGACTCAATCACCGATACCGCTTCCTGCGTCGTCATCGAGAACGAGTTGAGGACGTAGCGCTTTCCGGGCTCGCCACGGCTTCCGGCGAGCAGATGTCCGGCGGCGCAGTCATCGATGTCGACGATCGAGATCCGGGTGTCGACGATGGTTCGCAGCTTTCCGCTCATCAACTTGAGGAGGAGCCTCCCCGTTCCCGTGGCCCTGCCTGGACCCTGCACCGACGAGGGATTGACGATCACCACGGGCTGTCGGCCAAAGAGCTCCGTGAGCTGCTGCTCGGCCCGCCATTTGGATGCGGCGTAGCGACTGGGTAACGGGGCCCGCGGCACGGAGCTCTCATCGCCGATCTCGCCCTCGGCCTCCCCCAGCACGGCCGCCGAAGAGGTGTGGACTAGCAGTGCTCCGGCTTCGTAGGCGGCATCAGCGACGTTGCGGGTGCCGTCGACGTTGACTCTTTCCATCAACGCGGGGTCGGAGCTACACATCTGATTCACCCCGGCGACATGGAAAACCGTTGTCACCCCATGGAAGGCCCTTCGCAGCGACGCCGGGTCGAGTACGTCGCCGGGGGCACGCTCCACCTCCGGAGGCAAGCCCTTGTCCGACCGAACCAACGCTCGGACCCTCCTTCCGTCAGCCAGGAGATGTCGCAAGACGGCGCCACCCACCGCGCCGGTCGCCCCGGTGATCGCAACCGTCATCTACTGGTGGCGTCCGTACGGCTCCCGATCACCATCTTGGAGAATGCTCCGAAGTAGCCCCAGGCGGAGGCGATCGTCACCAACACCGCCACCCACATCACCCACTGGTCGAGAAAGAAGGGTCCCCATCGATCGGGGAGGCGCATAAAGGCAAGGGCGATGGCTCCATACTGGGCGGTGGCTTTTATCTTTCCCCAGGTCGAGGGCTTCACCATCCCCCCGCCGAGAGCGACCAACCCCCGCAGCCCCATGACGGCGAACTCGCGCATCATGATGACCAGGGCCGCCCAGATGGAGACCCGCCCGATCGAGGTGAGGGCGAGGAGGGTGCCGGTGACGAGGAGCTTGTCGGCCGTGGTGTCGAGGAATGCGCCGAGGACCGACTCCACATGCCAGCGCCGAGCCAGATAGCCGTCGAGAAAGTCGGTGATCGCCGCCACGGTGAACAGGGCGGCGGCGTACCCGAGGGCGTGTTCGATTCGATCCTGGGACCGGGTCAGGGCCATGATCGCAGGGACCACTAGAACCCGGCCAACCGCCAACCAATCGGGGAACGAGATGAGGGCTCCTTGCGCTTGCTGCCGGGCGGCGATCTTACCGAACGACCTCGATACCTAACCTTTTCGCCCGATGCTCGCCCCCTCCTGGACCCGTGCCGAGCATCGCCGTCGACTGAGTGAGGCCGACTCTTTCGATGTCGCGGTCATCGGTGGAGGAGTGATCGGCTGCGGTGTGGCCCTCGACCTCATAACCCGGGGGTTTCGGGTGGCCCTTGTCGAGCAGGCCGATTGGGCCTCGGGTACGTCGGGGCGCTCCACCAAGCTTTTTCATGGCGGTATCCGCTACCTCCCCCATTTCCGCTTCCAGCTGGTCGCGGAGGGGCTGCGTGAACAGCGGGTGCTGGCCCGGATCGCCGACTACTTGTTTCAGACCCTCGAATTCGTGGTCCCGGTCTATGACCAGCACGGTCTCGCCGACGCCCCCGCCTGGGCGGCCCGCGGCCGGCGAGCGTCGATTGCCCTCGGCGCCGGGCTCGCCATCTACGACCTCTTGGGAGGTTTCAATCGGCCCGGTGAACGGCATCGCCGGCTTGCGTTGTCGGAAGTTCGCCGCGCCGCTCCGCTCCTGCGCACCGAGGGCTTGCGGGGAGGCTTCGCCTACTCCGACGCCCAAACCGACGACGCCCGACTGGTCATCGCCCTGGCGAGGACGGCGGTGCGTCACGGTTGCACGGCCGTCAATCGAATGCGGGCCCACCGAATCGAGCCGGCTGAGGGCGGATTCGAGGTGGATCTAGTCGACGTGCTCAATGGTGAGCCCCTTCGGCTCCGAGCCCGGGCGGTAGTGGGAGCCACCGGTGCCTTCCGCCCTCCACCGCTGGGGGCGAAAGTGCAGCCGCGTTTCGTCCTCTCCAAGGGCGCTCATGTGATCCTGGCTGCCGAGTCGGTCGGGCTGGTCGACCGGGCGATTGTGCTGCCCAAGACCGATGATGGGCGGGTTCTCTTTCTCATTCCCTGGGCCGGCCAAGCTCTGGTGGGAACCACCGACACCGCTTATGTGGACTCCCCCGCCCGCCCCGTTGCCACGGCCGATGACGTTGCATATCTGCTCGACCATATCCGGCGCTATCTGAGCGTCGACACCCTCAGTCCCGTTTCCACTTTCGCCGGCCTCCGAGCACTGGCCGATGATGATGCCGACTCGACCGCCGAGGCTTCTCGCGAGCATGTGATAACCGAGCCCCAGCCCGGATATCTCGTCGTCGCGGGCGGAAAGCTCACGACCTACCGGCGCATCGCCGCCGAGGTGGCTGACACCGTCACTCGGCATCTCGATTCAAGGTCTAAGTCGCGAACGAAGAACGTGCTCCTGGTGGGTGCCGGAGGAAAGCCACGGGCGGGTGGGCTCGTCAATCGGTACGGATCTGAGGCCAGCTCGGTCGAGAAGATTCTCGGTGAAGTCAAAAAAGGCGACACCCTGCTGGGCGACGGAGTGACTTTCCTCGGAGAGGTGGGTCAAGCAGTTCGCCACGAATCCGCCGTTTCGATCGGCGATTTCGCCCTGCGACGGACCCGCTTGTCGCTGCTCTCGCGCGATCACGGTCGTGATGATGCGGCTGCCATTGCCGACGCGATGCAGGTGGAGCTGGGGTGGTCGGAGAGCGAGCGCGATCACCAGCTTTTGGCTTTTCAGCGCGAGCTCGAGGCGGAAGGGCTCTGATCAGACCCAGTCGAGCGTGCGCCTGACCGCCTGCCGCCAGCGGTCGACCAGGGCCTGGCGCCGATCCTCGGCCATCTCCGGCTCGAAGCGACGATCGACCTCCCAATTGGAGTCCAACTCCGAGACCGAGCTCCAAACCCCCTCTGCCAACCCGGCGGCGTAGGCCGCACCCAGGGCGGTGGTCTCCGCCACCACCGGTCGCACCACGGGTATCCCCAAGATGTCGGCTTGGAACTGCATGAGGAGGTCGTTTCGCACCATGCCCCCGTCGACCCGCAGCTCCTGGAGAGCGATGCCCGAGTCAGCCCGCATCGCTTCCGCCACCTCCTGAGTCTGAAAGGCCGTGGCCTCCAAAGCAGATCGAGCGATGTGCCCACGAGTGGCGAAGCGGGTGAGACCGACGATTACGCCGCGGGCATCCGGACGCCAGTGGGGGGCAAATAGCCCGCTAAATGCGGGCACGAGGTAGACGTCACCGTTGTCTTCAACCGAAGCGGCCAGTTTCTCCACTTCGGTCGCAGACTCGATCAGACCGAGGTTGTCCCGCAGCCACTGCACGAGTGAGCCGGCCACCGCCACCGATCCCTCGAGGGCATAGATCAACGGTCCCTCTTCCAGCCGGAAGGCGGCGGTGGTGAGCAATCCATGTTGAGAGGGGACCGGCGAGGCTCCGGTGTTGAGAAGCAGGAAGCATCCGGTCCCGTAAGTGTTCTTCGCCGCTCCCGACCCGAACCCGAGCTGGCCGAACAGTGCTGCCTGCTGATCGCCGAGGACGCCACTGATCGGGACCCCTTCGAGGGGTCCCGAGCCGAGGCCAACTCGCCCCGAGGAAGAAACAATCTCCGGTAGCGAAGACGCCGGGATCTCCATGGCCTCACAGATCTCCTCGCTCCACGCCGCTGCGCCGAGCTCCATCAGGAGAGTCCGGGAGGCATTGGTGACATCGGTGACATGACGACCCACCAGGTTGGAGACAATCCAGGCATCGATGGTGCCGAAGGCGAGGGCCCCGGACTTGGCGGCAGCGGCGACTGCCGGAACTTCCTGCAAAAGCCAGGCGAGCTTGGGGCCCGAGAAGTAGGTGGCGAGGGGAAGGCCGGTGATCGGACGGAAGCGATCGGGCCCGTTCCCTTCCGCAAGCGCTCTGCAAATCGCGGCCGTGCGCGTGTCCTGCCAGACGATGGCATTGTGGAGGGGCAAGCCGGTCCGACGGTCCCAAGCGACCGTCGTCTCCCGTTGGTTGGTGATGCCAACCGCGGTGAGATCCTTCGCCGTCAAGCCTGCGTCGGCGAGGGCGCGCCCGATCACGCGCCAGATGCTCTCGATGATCTCGCCGGGGTCGTGTTCGACCCAACCCGGTCGCGGGAAGATCTGACGGTGCTCTTCCTGGCTCTGACCGACGATACGCCCGGAGTCGTCGAAGATGATGAATCGACTGCTGGTTGTGCCCTGGTCGATGGCGCCGACCAACGCGGTCACGCCGGAGGTTGCTCCTGGGGTGCAAACAGGTCGAAGTGGTTCCCATCGGGGTCGGCGATCGTCGCGTACCTCATCGACCAGGGAGCATCGAAGGGGGCTATCACGGTGGTTCCACCGATTCCGACCAGGAGGAGGTGGAGTCGATCTACTTCCGCCGGGCTCTCGCAGAGAAACGCGAGCGAGGTTCGTTGGCTCCCCCCGTGGGGTCGCTCCCAGTCAGAGAACGATTTCATCATGTCCTCGGTGTCGAGCATCACGCGAATTCCACCGGGGGTCACGGCTTCGACGTGACCCTCGGTCTCCGAGCCAGCGGGAAAGTCGAGACCGAGGTGTCGGTAAAACGCGGTCGAGTCAGCCATCGAGGAAACCACTATTCCGATTGCATCGAGTCGGGCCATGGAGGGATTCTGGCACTACCCGGGCCGGCGATGCGCGGCCAACTCCTGGGCCCGGGCCGGGTCTTCCAGCCAGCGCTCGGCTACGTCCGCCGCGTCCTCGACCAGAAGGTCGGCTTCGCCTCGTTCGGCCTTGGTAAAGGGGCGGAGGACGTGGTCAGCGGCCTCCCGGCTGCCAGGCGGTCGGCCCACTCCCAGCTTCAGCCGGGCGAAATCGGGGTGTCCGAGATGAGACTCGATTGAGCGGATGCCGTTGTTGCCACCGCTCCCCCCACCGATCTGGAGGCGCAATCTTCCCAAGGCGAGGTCGATGTCATCGTGGACCACGAGCAGATCGCTGGCCGCCACCTTGTAGTACGAGAGGATTCCGGCCACCGCCCGTCCGGAGTCGTTCATGAACGTGAGCGGGGTGGCAAGAATCAGATCGCGACCGGACAATCGGGCGAGCTCGGCCCGTACCCGCAAGGGCCCCCGCTTGAGCTTTACATCAAAGCGTCGCGCCAGACTCGAGACGACCTCGAATCCCAGATTGTGACGGGTGCCGACGTAGGAGGCTCCGGGATTCCGGAGCCCACAGATGACCGGCATCTACTCCTCGCCGGGCTCGCCGTCTTCCTCGGATGCTGCTTCGGGAGCCTCCTCGCCTTCGGCCTCGGCACCTTCGCCTTCTTCACCCTCGACCGGCTCCGGCTCGGGCTCAGGCTCGGCAGCGGGAATCGAGACCGAGACCAGTAATTCGTCCGGGCTGTCGAGGATCGCTACCCCCTCCGCCTGGGGCAGGTCACTGACGTGGAGGGAATCGTTGATTCCCAATTCCGAGACATCGAGCTCGAAGGCCGAGGGGATCTCGTTTGGGAGGGCTTCAACAGTGACATCGTTGCGGGCAGGAACGAGGATCCCACCTTCCTTCACCCCGATCGGGCTGCCAACGAAGTGGATGGCGACCTCGGCATGGACTTTGACGGTGAGGTCAACACGGACGAAATCGACATGGCGGATGAAAGGCTTGTAGGGGTGGCGATCGACCCCCCGGACCAGGGTCGGAATCCCCTCGGCGCCGTCGATCTGGAGGTTGATGACGACATTGGCCCCCGCGGGGGTGTGAAACGCCTGGGTGAGATCGTGGTGATCAACCGCGACATGAGTGGGCTCCGCCCCCCGGCCATAAACCACGGCCGGTATCCGGCCGGTCTTCCGCAACCGGCGAGCCGCCCGACTGCCGGTGGCGCGACCGGTGTCGGCTTTGAGATTGACCTCAGCCATAACTAATTCTCCTTGGGGAAAAGGGGGGCGAGGAGCCGCCGAGAATTATACGCCCTCGTTCTTGCGTAGGAATCGTGGCCACAAGCGCGGCGATTTCTACGCCAGAACGAATGCGAGCGTTTCCCGAGCCAGGAGTTCGACCGACTTCAGGCCCCCCAGAGAGTGATCCGCCTTGAGGTCGACCACCTTCACCTTTGGCAAGGAACGCACATGGCGATCGAAGAGATCGGATCGACTCAAGGCGTCGCGATCACCCTGGAAAAAGAGCATCGGTACCCGAATCGAGCCCAGGTGATCGATGCGAAGGCGGTCGGGCTTGCCCGGCGGATGAAGGGGGTAGCCGTAACAAATCACCCCTCGCACGTCGACGCCTTCGGCCGCCAGGTAGGTCCCCATCCTTCCCCCCATCGATCGCCCGGCCAGATACGTTCCCCCGGGGCTCCTATCCGCGAGTTTGGAAAGGGCGGCCCGGTGAGTAGCGAGAAGGCGTTCCGTGGCGTCCGGTCGAGTTCGGCCCGCCTCCGAGTAGGGATAATTGAAGGTCATCACGCGTACTCCGCCTGCTGCGAGGGCCGAGCGAGTGGCCACCATCACCGGGTGATCCTGATTGGTGCCCGCCCCATGGGCGAGGAGGACGCCCCGCTCTCCCACCCCTTCGATTTTCCCGCTGACCGCGTCGCCGTCGACCTTGATTTGCAGCGTTCGAGCCATCGGCGCACGCTAGGAGATAGCCTCCTTTAGTGCGCACCCGCCTTCCCGGCATTTCGATGGCGGTGGCACTGGGGGTGGGAGCGATTGCCCTCGGTCGGGTTTTGGAGCCGGTGTCGGCCCTGATCATCGCCCTCATCCTGGGGTTCGGCGTCGGCAATCTGGTTGGACACGAGCTCGGGCTCGGACCTGGCTTCCAACTCGTCGCTCGTCACCTGCTCCGGGCCGCGGTCGTCTTGCTTGGGGCCCGGCTCTCCTTCGGTGACCTCGCGGCGATTGGAGGACCGGGACTGGCGGTGGTGGCCGTGACGGTGGTGGCAACCTTCTTCGGCGCGCAGCTGCTTGGTCGGCTCCTCGGTGTCAGCCGCGATCTTTCGCTTCTGATCGGCACTGGCTACGCCATTTGTGGGGTGTCAGCCGTGGCCGCCATGAACGGTGTTGTCGCCGCCGAAGACGAGGAGGTCACCTACGCCATCGGTCTGGTCACCATGGCCGGCAGCCTCTCGATCCTGGCCCTGCCCCTGATCGCTCAGTGGCTGGGCATGGAGCCCGCCGCGTTCGGCAGCTGGGTAGGTGGCGCGGTCCACGACGTGGCCCAAACTGTGGCCGCCGCCTCGGCTGCGCCACCACCGGCGCTCGAGGCGGCCATTGTCGTCAAATTGACCCGAGTCGCCCTCTTGGCTCCCCTCGTGGTAGCGGTAGCAATCTCGAGACGGCGAGTCGGTTCCACGACCCGCCAGCCCCCCTTGCCCCTGTTTGTCCTCGGGTTTCTGGCGCTGGTGGCGATGCAATCGGCGGGGCTTCTCTCAGCCGCCGTGACCGAGTTGATTCGAAGCGTCGAGGTGACGGCGTTCACCATCGCCCTTGTCGGGGTTGGCGGCGGCGTCGACATCTCTCGGCTGCGCTCCCTCGGCGGCCGGCCATTGCGACTCGGCCTCTTGGCCTGGGTTTTGGTTTCGGCGGTTGCACTGGCAGCGGTCTCCCTGACCGCTTGAAAAAATCCGGTTGCGCTAGTGGACCAGAGCCTGTCCTTGGTCCCGCACTCCTACCAGCCAGTCCCTCACCGTCAGCGCCTGGGGATGGATTGCCCGGGTTGCCCCAGTATCGGTCGAAACCGTGCCCATCCGCAGCCAGCGCCACATCGGGATGACGTCCCGTTTGGTAAAGCGGTCGAATAACCACATCGGCATTGGAAACGTTCGCGGATCCTTTCCCATGATCTCGCGGTACAGAGCGCGGCACTCCCGAAGCGATCGCACATCGCCGGCCAGGGGCAGGTCCTGGCCGATGTAGACCTCGGGCTGGGCCAAGACCGTCTGCGCAATGACGCCGACGTCATCGACCGCCAGCCAGGGGATGGGTCGATCCTCTCCGGTGAGCGGGGGCCAGATCCTCCAGGTCCCTACCGCTGGGTAGTAACCCTTGTCGGTCATTAGCTCCATGAACGCGCGGGGACGGAGGCTGGTGAAGGGCAAGTCGAGCCGCTTCATATGCTCCTCGACCTCGAGCTTGGCCTCCCAGGAAGGAATCCCGGTGCCTCTTTCACCGGTGCCGGCCGAGGCGTAGACCAGATGTCGCGCGCCGACCTCCTTGGCAACGTCGGCCACATTCCGCCCCTGTGCGACCTCGCGCTCAAAGCCACTGATGAGCCCGTTCTGGACGCTGAATATCGCTTGAGCACCCTCGAATGCCCTTCGCAGCGATGACGGATCGTCCATGTCGCTCCGAACCACGTCGGCCCCCAACCTGCCGAGGGCTCTTGCGGACTCTCGGTCCGGTCGCCGGGTGAGCGCCCGAACCTTCCAACCCGATCGCAGGAGCGAGCGCGCCACGGCGCCGCCCTGACGACCTGTGGCGCCACAGACCGCGACGATGTTCTCAGCCGGCAACGAGTCCTCGAGTAGCTACCGGGGCGATCGTAGCTTGCGGGTACCTACCATCTTTGGGCGTGAGCGGTTGGCGTGCGGGGTTGGTCGCCCTCGCCCTCGGCGGTGTGATCCTGGCTATTGGCTGGGTGATCGGGCGCGATGCTCCCACTCCCGGACCCGGCACCAGCGTCCCGGTGGCCGAAGCCGACGTGACCCTCGCCTGCACGCAAACCTTCTCACTCGTATGTGGCGAACTGGCCAGCCGGTTCGGTCTGGCCAGCACCAGCTACACCCTGGGCTCTGAGATCGCCTCCGACACGGTCGTAATCGGCTTCGCCGGCGACCTCCCGGCCGAAGCGATTTCCTTCGCTCGGAGCCCGATCGCGATCGCGATTTGGGCCGAGAAGGCTCCACGTTTGCAGCAAGCCTGTGGGCTGGTGGATCCCGCTTGTCTGGTCGGCGAAGCCGGCACCAGCTGGGAGGAACTCGGAGGCTCCCCCGATTGGGGGACGTTGCGACTCGGGCTGGCAGATCCCGAGACGGGGATCGCCGACCTCGAAGCATGGAAGCTCATCGCCGACCAGCAACCTCCACCCGGCTTCCGCCAGTTCGTGCCCCTCACCAGCCAGGATGGCGGCAGCCTGCTGCGAGACCTGGTCCTCTTCTCCTCGCGGGCTGACGCGGTGGTGTCCTCTGAGGTCGCAATCGCCGCGCAGCTGGCCAATGCCCGGGCGAGGGCAGGCCGGCTTGAGGTTTACTACCCCGAGCCCACCCCCTATCTCCCGGTTGCCGCCCTCGGCGAGGGGCGGGCCGCCAACTCTTTCGTCGAAAGCTTGAGCGGTCCCGAAATTCAGGCTCTGCTCGGTAGCCTGGGTCTTCGCCCCCTGACCGGCGAGCCCATCGACCTGCTCGAAGACCTGGGTGAGCCCGGTACCGAGACGGCCGGGGCAAGCCAAGCAGAGAGACCCGCATTGGTAGCGAGTTGGGACACACTGATAGGAGCATGATGATCACTCGACGGGCGCGTCTCCGCTGGCCTCTGGCCTTGCTGGCCCTGGTAGCCGCGTGTACCTCCGGCGGCCCGCTGACAACCGACGGGTCCGGTGTCGTCGTGCCCGGCGGTTGCGAGGAGGTACCGATCGCCACCTCCCCCGAGAAGTTCACCTTGTTCACATCGCTCGCCGAAACATTCAATGCCACCGAGACCGAGTTCGAAGGCGAATGCGCGGTGATCACGGTCTACCGAGCGTCCTCAGGGGCGGCGGCTCGCATGCTGGCCGAGGGCTGGCCCGAGGATGGGTCTGCCGGACCCCTGCCCGTGATCTGGTCCCCTGCCGCCAGCACCTGGGGTGCGATCGTCAACGAGCGTCTTGCTGCCCGGGGCGAGGCGCCGATCGCCAACGACTTTCAACGGGTGATGATCACTCCTCTGGTCCTGGGGATGCCGCGCCCGATGGCAGAAGCCCTGGGCTGGCCGGAAACCGACGTGGGCTGGGCCGACGTCCTCCAGCTCGCCTCCGACCCCGAGGGGTGGGGAGCCCTCGGCCATCCCGAGTGGGGCGACTTCCGGCTCGGCAAGACCAATCCCAACTTCTCGACCTCGGGCCTGGCGGCCACCGCCGCGACCTACTACGCCGGCACCGGAAAGACCTCGGGGCTGACCATATCCGATCTCGATGATCCCGAAGTCCTCGAGTTCGTCCGCGGCGTGGAGGCAGCCACTGTCCACTACGGCGACACCACCCTCACCTTTCTCGACAACATGTATCGCGCCGATCAAGAGGGCCGCGGACTGACCTACGCCTCGGCGGTGGCGGTGGAAGAAGTGTCGATCATTGCCTACAACCGGGGCGATCCCGCCGATACCGGCACCCCGGGTCCGCCGCCCCGGGTGCCCCTCGTCGCCATCTATCCGGTAGAAGGGACGCTCTTCTCCGACAATCCGGCCTACATCCTCGATGCCCCCTGGGTCACCGACGTCGCGCGCCAGGCCGCCACCGCTTTCCGCTCGTTTGTGATCGACGACGCCGCCAACCAGCAGCGAGTTCTCGAGTTCGGTTTTCGCCCGGGGAATCCGTCGGTGGCGATCGGGGATCCGATCAATTCGGCCAATGGCCTCAATCCCAACAAGCCAGACACCGAGCTCGCCGTTCCCGATCCGGAAGTGCTCACCGCCCTGCTCGACAGCTGGGAGGAGAATCGCAAGACCGCCCGGGTGATCATGCTTTTCGACGTCTCCGGTTCGATGGCGGACCTCGCCGGAGGGGGGGACACCAAGCTCGCATTGGCCAAACAGGCCGTCCTCTCCGGCCTTGACAATTTCAAGCCCGACGACGAGATCGGCCTCTGGATCTTCTCGACCAACCTCGACGGCGACAACGACTACATCGAGGTGATCCCCCCGGCTCCCCTCGAGGACATTCGCCCGCAGCTCGAGGAATCCATCAACGGGCTCGTGGCCGACGGCGGCACCGGCCTTTACGACTCCACGCGGGCTGCGGTGCAGGCGGTCCGCGACGGCTTCGATCAAACCAAGATCAACGCGGTGCTGTTGCTCACCGACGGGATGTGCGATGACAACCCGCCCGGCTGCGAGCTCGACCCGCTGCTCGGTTTTCTGGGATCGAACGAGCGTGACGTCGTGCGAGTGTTTCCGGTGGCGTACGGAGAAGATGCCTCGGTGGAAGAGTTGACCGCCATCGCCAATGCGTCGGCGGCCCGCCTTTATCAAGCGACCAACCCGCTAACCATCGAAGCGGTCTTCCAACAAGTGATCTCGAACTTCTGAGCCAATGACCAACCGCCCCGGCAGCAGTCGCATGGGAAGCGTCTTCCGCTACAACCCGGTCACCCGGAAGAGCAGGCGCTTGCTCCGGGCGATGTTCAGCCCGGCCGGGGTCGTGGCCACGGCCGGATTAATCGGCGGCGGACTAGCCCTCGGTCTCTCGGCTCCGTTCGTGGCCGGGGCGGCGGTGGTCGGGTTTGTCGCCTCGGCTTTGATGCACCTTCGCGACCCCAAGCTCGCTGCTTCGATGGTGGCTCCTGAATTCGACCGGGACCTGAGCCGCCTCGACGCTGAGCACCTCCCGCTGATGGTGAGCGGCCTCGAAGCCCGGGACCGCCTGGAACATGCCATGGAGTCTTGGACCGGGGGTGAGAACGAGGGAATGATGGCGCGGGTGACCGAGACTCTCCGCAAGCTCTACGACTCCGTTCTCTGGGTGCAGCGGGCGGACAAGTTTCTGTCGACCGTCGACGAGCGTCGCCTACTGGCAAGGCTCAGCGAGCTCTCGCCGGGACCTCTGCGCGAGGAGATGGAAGCCCAGGTTCGCGAGGTGACCAACATTCGCGCCCGTCGCGAGGAGGCCGTCTCGCGAGTCGTCGCCACGACGACTGGCATCGACACGCTGGCCGTCAAGGCACATTCGATAGCCCTCACTTCCACCGGACCCGATCAGACCACGGACGAAGTGGCCGCCCTTCGCGCCGAACTCAACGCCTACGCCCGCGGACTCGAAGAGATCGAGGAGCACCTGCAAGACGCCCTCCCCCAGATCTCGTGAACACCGTCGTCTTCGACGATGCTCGGGCTCTGGTTCATGGTGCCGCCGATCACCTGGCGGCTTTGATCACCGCCGCCCCTGGTCCCCGCGTTTCCGTGGGCCTGGCCGGCGGATCGACGCCGGCGGCGATCTACCTTCAGCTACGGCAACGCGAGGTCGACTGGAGCCGGGTCGACTTCTGGCTGTCAGATGAGAGATGGGTCCCCTGGCATGACCAGGATTCCAACGGGAAGATGGCTGAGGAGAACCTGGTGGGCCATGTCTCGGGCCGCTACCTGAGGCCGAGATGGGCTCCTTGGCTCGAGCCGGGCGAGTCGGCCACCCAATACGAGGATGAGTTGCGCTCGCTTCATACTGGCGAGCATCCGCCGGACTTGATCCTCCTCGGAATGGGTGATGACGGTCATTGCGCTTCGCTCTTCCCCGGCACGGAAGCGCTCTCGGTGATCGATCGTTGGTTCGTCGCCAACTTCGTTCCCTCCCTCGATGTCTGGCGCCTCACCTCCACCTTTCCTCTCCTCGACGTCGCCCGGCAGATCGTCTTCATGATCGGAGGCGCGTCCAAGGCCGAAGCAGTCGCCCGGGTCGCCGGTGGTGAAGACCTCCCCACCACCCGGGTAAGCAAGGGATCGGCTCCAGTGACGTTCCTCCTCGACCGGGCGGCGGCTGCCCTCATCGCATGAACCGGGCTTGGTGGCTGGGCCTGGTTTTGCTGTGGGCCTGCAGCGGCGAAGTCGATCCCACGACGACCACGATCACGGTCACCACTTCCGGTTCGACCACCGCTGAGGCGGAATCCGAGTTCCTGCGCCGAATCGATTCCATCGGCGACTTGCCGGTGACCGTATACGCCCCGCCATCGGTAGGGCCATATCCGGTAGTGGTCCTCTTCCACGGAGGCGGCTGGTTTGGTGGTGCCCCGCTCTCGACTGCCCCGCTGGCCGAGTTCCTGGCTTCCGAGGGCATCGTGGTCTTCAACTCGACCTACCGCACCCAAACCGGGGGTTATCCCGAGAGCTTCGACGACGTCGCCTGCGCGGTCCGATACGCCCGCGCCAACGCCAGCAACTACACGAGCGCCGAGGGGCCGGTCATCCTCGCCGGTCATTCGGCCGGGGCCCATCTGGCTTCGGTGGTAGCGCTGGCCGGTGACGAGTTTGGGAACGGTTGTCCGGTCGAGGAGACGGCAACGGTGGATCGCTTCATCGGCCTCGCCGGCCCTTACGATCCGACCTTGTATCGACAGGTGCTGCCGGCGTTTTTTGGTACCCGTTTCGAGAACGACCCTGGCCCCTGGGAGGCTGGTTCGGCCTATTCGTATCTCGGCGACAACCCGGGACTCGAGATCCTGCTCATGCACGGCGAAGCCGACGAGTTGGTACCGATCAGCTCGACCCGGCTATTCGCCGATGCCCTGGCAGAAGCCGGGTACCGCGTCGAGATGGCCGCGGTGGCAAAGGCGCATCATCAGGACCTGCGGGACCCCAGTGTCGTTGGAGACGCCGTCGTCAGATTCGTGAGTCAGTAAGAAGCGAAAGAGCGCAGCGGCTGCCGGGGGCCAAAGGCGGGAGCATGACCAAGCAGTGAGATGAGGCGGGCGACGCGGCCCCGCTGAGGTCGGAACTGTTCGAGAAGATCAACCATTTCTTGGTCGGTGCCCCGTGGTCGACCAGTGAGGTGCCAGGCGATCATGTTCTTGAGGTGGTAGTCACCCACCGAGAGAGCATCGGGATCGCCGTGACTCACCGCCACCGTCTCGGCCGAAGTCCACGGACCGATCCCCGCAATTCGGTCCAGCCAGGCACTCGCCTCTTTCGGACCAACTGCCCCGAGGGCCTCGATGCGATCTGCTTGACGAGCCGCCCTCAGCAACGTGTCGGCCCGCCGTTTTTCGATTCCCAACGGGTGGAGGACGAAATAGGTTGCGCCGGCGAGCCGCTCCGGATCGGGGGGAAGCCGCAGCGGTGCACCTCCGGCAGGTGCGGGACCCGGGGCGAGATCGGAGAAGCGGCGCCGGAGCATCTTGAGACCGTGGCCCGCTTCCTTCCCCGTCACCTTCTGGGTGATGATGGCGTTCGTCAGCGCTTCGAAGACCGAGCCCGTCTTCCCCATCCGGAGCCCGGGGTGACTGCGCCTGAGTTCTGAGACCAGGGGATGGTCGGTCCGCAGATCTGCGGGCCGGTCGTCGCCGCCGAACAGTCCCCACATTGACTCGAGCGCCTTGCTGGCTCCGGGACCGAATGCCCGCCCTTCGACCCCCGCAACGCTCCGGCGGATGTGGATCGTGGCCGGGCCCTCGTCGGTCCGCATCGGCCGCCACCATCCATCGGAACGAAAGTAACCGGGCAAATAGGAGAGGGTTCGCCGGAGATCGAGGCGGAACTCGATGGGAATCGTGAGCGCTTCCACGGCTCGACGACGCTAGCCCTCCTCCGTTCTGGGGGCTGGTAGATAGGCGGTACCGCCCTGCGAACCCTGGGTTCGCTTAAAGACCTTTGGGATGCCAGACGGTTTTGGTCTCGGTGAAGGCCGCGATCAAGTAGGGGGATTGGAGGTCGGTGTAGCCGTCGGTGCCCACCAGTCGCTTCACGTTGTGGACTGCTCCCTGCCTCACGCGCAAGCCCACCTCCGGCACCGCTCCGGCCAAGTCGACCGCGTTGACGTCCATATGGTCGGCCAGCCACGGGGCCAGCTCGGCCGGAAAACCGGTGAGGATGTTGATAACCCCTGGCGGCACGTCCGAGCTCTCGAGCACCTCGGAGAAAGTGATTGCCGGAAGGGGCTGGCTTTCCGAGGAGACCACCACGGCGGTATTCCCGGTCACGATCACCGGAGCCAGACGTGAGACCAGACCGAGCAAGGCCGGGGTTTCGGGAGCAATGATCCCCACCACCCCGGTCGGTTCGGGGGCCGAGATGTTGAAGAAGGGGCCGGCCACCGGGTTGAGGTTCCCGTAGATCTGAGAGAACTTGTCGGCCCATCCCGCGTACCAGACCATGCGGTCGACCGCCGCCGAGACCTCGGCGCGGGCCCGAGCCGGGGTGAGCCCTCCATCGCCGAGTTGTTCGGCAAAGACCGCTCCCCGATCCTCCATCATCTCTGCGATCCGGTAGAGAATCTGGCCACGGTTGTAACCGGATTTGGCGGCCCATTTCTCCTCCGCCGTGCGCGCGGCTCGCACCGCCTCGCGCAGGTCCTTGCGCGAAGCCCGCGCCACTCGCGCAAGGACCTCGCCTTCGCTGTCGCGAGCGACGTAGCTTCGTCCCGATTCCGATCGCGGGAATTCACCGTTGATATAGAGCTTGTAGGTCTTGCGGACGTCGAGCCGGCCAGCTCTCGATTGATTCACCATCAGCCCACGCCCTTGAGATAAGGCAGCAGACCATGACGGCCGCCTTCGCGCCCGAAGCCCGACTCCTTGTATCCCCCGAAGGGCGAAGCGGGGTCGAACTTGTTGTAGGTGTTGGCCCACACCACCCCCGCCTTGAGGCGATCGGCCATCCACAGGATCCGCGAGCCCTTGCTGGTCCAAACCCCGGCCGAGAGCCCGTACGGGGTGTTGTTGGCCTTTTCCACCGCTTCCTCGGGAGTGCGAAAGCTCAGGATCGACAGCACCGGACCGAAGATCTCTTCCTGGGCGATGCGATGGCTTTGGGAGACACCCGTGAAAAGGGTGGGACGGAACCAAAAGCCGTTGCGCGGCAGAACGCAGTCGGGCTGATACATCTCCGCCCCTTCCTGTTGGCCGGCCTCCACCAGTTCTGAGATTCGCGCCAGCTGTTCGGCCGAGTTGATCGCTCCGACATCAGTGTTCTTGTCGAGAGGATCGCCCACCCGCAGGGTCGAGAGACGTCGCTTGAGCTTCTCAACGAATCGATCGTGAATCGACTCCTGCACGAACAAGCGACTGCCGGCGCAACACACATGTCCCTGGTTGAAGAAGATGCCGTTGATGACGCCCTCGATCGCTTGATCCATCGGGGCGTCGTCGAAGATGACATGCGCCGCCTTCCCTCCCAGCTCGAGGGTGAGGCGCTTTTTGCTTCCGGCGAGTGCGGTGGCGATCTGCTTACCCACCGAGGTCGAGCCGGTGAAGGCGATCTTGTCGACATCGTTGTGTTCGACCAGAGCGGCACCGGTGGCACCAGCGCCGGTGACGATATTGATCACGCCCGGGGGCAAGCCGGCTTCGGAGGCCAGGCCGGCGAAGGTCAGAGCCGAAAGCGGAGTGGTCTCGGCCGGCTTGAGCACCACGGTGTTGCCCGCGGCCAGGGCGGGGGCGATCTTCCAGGCGAGCATCATCAAGGGGAAGTTCCAAGGGATCACCTGACCGGCCACTCCCAGCGGCTCGGGATCGAGGCCGGGAAAGGCGTACTCGAGCTTGTCGGCCCAGCCGGCGTAATAGAAGAAATGGGCGGCCACCAACGGCAGATCGACATCGCGTGACTCCTTGATGGGCTTGCCGCCGTCCAGGGTCTCGAGCACTGCCAGCTCGCGGGAGCGCTCCTGCACCATTCGGGCGATGCGGAAGAGATATTTGGCCCGCTCCTTACCCGGCATCTCGCCCCAGCCGTCTTCGAATGCATCGCGGGCCGCCTTGACCGCTCGGCCCACATCGGTGGCATTGGCCTCCGCCACCTCGGCGAGCAAGTCCTCGTTGGCAGGGTTGATGGTCGGGAAATACTTCTTCGAGGCCGGGGCGCGGAACTTGCCATTGATGAAGAGGCCGTAGCGCCGCTCCAGTTCGACGATCTCGCTCGCCTCCCGGCTCGGGGCATATGACCACTCGAGGGCGGGCGTGGCCGGCAAGTTGCGCGACAAATTCAGTCCTTCGTGAAGTAGTCAGCCGATTGATAGCGGCCGGTCTTGAGCCATCGGATCTGCATCAACACATCGTTGAGCAAAGTCGACGCCCCAAAGCGAAACCAGTCGGGCGTCATCCAGGCGGAGCCGAGCGTCTCGTTGAGGACCACCAGGTAGCGGATTGCGTCTTTCGAGGTTCGGATGCCTCCGGCGGGCTTCATTCCTACCTGAACCCCCGTCGCCAGGTAGAAGTCTCGAATTGCTTCGAGCATCACCAGCGTCACTGGCAGCGTGGCCGCGGGCTGGACTTTTCCGGTCGAGGTCTTGATGAAGTCGGCTCCCGCTGCCATGGCCAACATCGATGCTCTCCGCACCTGGTCGTACGAACCGAGCTCGCCGGTCTCGAGAATCACTTTCAGATGAGCCTGGTCGCCGCAGACTTCCCTCACCCGTCGGATCTCGTCGAAGACCCGGAAATACTCACCGGAAAGGAAGGCCCCGCGATCGATGACCATGTCGATCTCGTGGGCTCCCATCTCCACCACCCGGGAGGTCTCAGTCACTTTGAGCTTGGTGTCGAGCTGCCCCGAGGGGAAATAGGTCGCCACCGACGCCACCTTGACCGAGCTTCCCGCCACTGCCTCCAGGGCGTAGGGCACCATCGCCGGGTAGACGCAGACCGCTGCCACCGACGGAACCGAGGGATCGGTGGGATCGGGCCGAACCGCTTTGGCCGACATCTGCGCCACTTTCCCCGGAGTGTCCTTTCCCTCGAGAGTGGTGAGATCCATCATCCGCACCGCCAGTCGTAGCGCCTCGCTCTTCGAGTCTTTCTTGATCGAGCGGGTCGAGAGCGAGGCGACTCGCTCTTCCACTCCTACCTCGTCGGTGCTCGGCACCGAGCGGAGAAAGCCGGCCAGGCTGGCATTGGTAATCCGTTCCGGGAGCAAAGCGGCGCGGTCGGGAGCTACTGCGAGCGCCATGTCGACGAGGTTAGCGATGGCCCTTGATTGTCAACTAGGCGCGGCGAGGGCGAGCAAACGGTAGGCCTCGACCGCCTCGGAACGACCTTTCACCACCAGGCGACCGAGTGACTCCACCTTCGCTCCCTCGATGCGGCGCAGAGTCTCGCCGGCGATCACAACCTCCCCCGGGCCAGCTTTGGCCTGGAGACGAGCGGCGACATTGACCGCATCGCCAATCACGGTGAAAGTGCGACCGCCGGCGGTCCCCAACACCCCGGCCACCACGAGTCCCGTATTCACCCCGATTCGGAATCGGGGCCAGGTGGGATTCGCTCTTGCCACCTCGTGAGCGGCTCCCTGGATCGCAATCGCTGCTCCACAAGCCCGAAGAGCATGATCGGGTTGATCGCCCGAGGCATTGAAGGTGGCCATGATCGCGTCTCCGATGAGCCGATCGATCTCACCGCCGTAGCCGTCCACCACCGGCGGGATGACCTCGTTGTAGAAGGAGTTGAGCATGTCCGCCACCAACTGGGGGTGGTGATGCTCAGAGAAGCCGGTGAATCCGTGCAGATCGGCAAAGACGACGCTCACCTCGCGTTCAGCAGCTGCAGTCTCGGGGAGGTAGAGACCGCTCCAGCGTTCGTCCCGCCACGAGCGCTGTGCCGCAACCGCCACGATGACGAAGGCGATCAACATCAGTAGGTGCCATTCCCACCAGGACATGTGCCAGTTGCGCCCCCACGCCACCGCCACCATGGCTTCGGCCAGCAGCGTGAAGGCCGCTGCCATCGCCAGTGGAAGAAGCGACCCGTGAGAGCGAGGGACGCGGAGGTAGCGCCAGACGGCCACGCTATAAAGAACCACCCCTACGGCCGCCAGGAGCAGCAAGGGACCCGACGCTCGCTCGGGAGCGGCCGGGTTGTCGAGGGGACCCCACCGGGCAAGCGAGGCGGCCGCCCACGCCAGCATGAGAGCAACCAGCGCTGCCCTGAGGACCCGGGCATTGCGAATGATGACGCCGGCCATCACCCGGTCGGGTTGGGCGCTCGAGGCCGCAGCCAGAAATGACGACACCACCAACCCGATCGGGGTGGCGAGAGCAAAGCCAGCGTTAGTGGTTTCCAGCAAGACCCCGGGCGTCGCCAGTGCGTGCAGACCGAGGAAACCGGCGGCGGAAAGAAATGAGAGCGAAACGAGAAAAATGCGGGCGTCACCGCGACGGTGCGCGGCGCTGGCGGTGCCGTAGGCGAGAGCGGCATTGATCCCTCCCGCGGCGAGAACGAGCCAGAAGTGGGACGGGTGATGTTCCCAAACCCGGTCTAACTCGGGGCGGGCGATGAGTAGCGCCAGCCCGAGGAGGGGCAACGAGAGCAAGCTGGCGCCGAAACCGAGGCGACGCGGATCGATTGTCCCCGACCCGGCGTGGCTGCGCGGCGAGGAGGGGTCGGCGGCCGTCATGGAATCAACGTATCACCACCACCGTCCGGGGTCCGAGGACGCGAAAAACAGGCTTGTGCGGGGCCGTCATAACCAGTTGAAAGGTTTCAAGATGCGTCTGAAACGTTTCAAGGCCGGAAGGGGTCATGGGGCGCAGCACGATTAGAGAGGTGAGCGATCGGGCCGGGGTCTCGGTCGGCACCGTTTCCAACGTCCTCAACGCTCCCCATCTCGTCGCCGATCCCACCAGGGCCCGGGTCCTCTCGGCCATCAGCGAGCTCGACTACCGGCCCAATCGTGCCGCCCGTAGCCTCCAGGCCCGCCGCACCTATCTCATCGGTTACCGGCTTCCTGGCGCCGGCAAGAGCCCGGCCCTCGATGTCTTCCTCCATGCCCTGGTGGGGGCGGCTTCCGGTCATGGGCTCGAGATCGCCCTTTTCTCACCTCGCGCGGACGAGACCGAGCTTGATGCCTACCGCCGGCTGATCCGAGGCGGTGATGTGGACGGTCTGGTGCTATCGGAAACCAACTACCAAGACCCCCGCATCGCTCTCCTCACCGAGTCCGGAGTCCCCTTCGTCTCTTTCGGGCGGGCCCTCGACTCCCAACCCTTCCCATGGGTAGATGTGGACGGGGCGGCTGGCATGAGGTTGGTCGTGGACCATCTGGTGGCGGCCGGTCATCCTCAGATCACGCTGGCGGCATGGCCAGAAGGGTCTGAAAGTGGCGACGACCGGGTGCGAGGCTTTGGGCCTGGCCAGGATCGAGAGGTGATCCGAGTTCTGGGTGGTTTCGAGAATGGACGCCGGCTGGGACACACCCTGTTCGACCGCGCCCGCCCCCCCACGGCGGTGGCCGCGGTCGAAGACAGCCTGGCCCTGGGATTGATGGCGGCTGCCGCCGACCTGGGGTTGACCGTGGGCCGCGATGTGGCGGTGGCGGGCTTTGACGACTCGGTGGCAGCCGGGTTGGTGACCCCGGGCTTGACCAGCGTGCGTCAACCGATGGACCGGGTCGCCCGTTGCATGATCGATGGTCTGGTCTCGATCCTGGACGGCGGCCCCGTGCCCCATTCCCAGCTGCTCATGCCCGATTTGGTGGTTCGAGAAAGCACCAGTCGATGAATACCTGGTCCTTGGTCGAAAACCGATACGTCCCCTCCTTGGCTTCGGGACACGAGTCCCTCTTCACGACGGGCAACGGTTATCTCTCCACCCGGGGAAGCTTCGAAGAGGCTCACCCCGACGAGCAACGCGGGACCTTCATCCAGGGTTTGTGGGTCACGCCGCCCGGCGAGCTTCCGCTGCTCGGAGCCGTGCCCGATTGGACGGGCTTCGAGTTATTCATCGATGGAACCCGTTTCAGCCTCGATCGTCCGCCGGCCGGTTACCGGCGCACTCTCGATTTTTCGTCTGGTGTTCTCACGCGCGAGATCCTTTGGCGGGGGCCCGAGACCGGCGCCTGCAAGCTTCGCTTCCGCCGGTTGCTCTCGCTTTCCGACCCCCACTTGGCGGCGATGGAAGTACAGGTGACTGCCCTCACCGACCCGTTCACTCTCCGAATCGAGACCGGGATCGACTGCTCCATCCCCTCGCCGGTGCAGCCGGTGTGGAACCCGAAGAAGTGGGTCCATAACCGTCCGGCGGCCATGAGACTCGACGCCGAGAGCATCGACGGCTCTCATCGGCTCGAGGTGAGATCGGTGCTGTTCGGACCCGGCATCGAAGGGGTCATCAAGGAGCCGCGCCGGCACCGCTGGGTTGGCGAACGTGACGTTGGGGTAGGAGAAACCGTCACCTACACCAAGTACGCCCAGTACCGGGCTCGGCGGGACGAGGGCTCTCTCCCCCCGCTGCCCGATGCCAGTCGGTCTTTTGATGACGAGTCCCGCGCCTGCGCCCGGCGCTGGAAATCGCGCTGGACGTCGTCGGGTCTGGAAGTGGGTGGCGACCCCCGGTCAGAGCAAGCCCTGCGCTTCGCCGCCTTCCAGCTCATGGCGGCCGCCGCCCGCAACGATCCGCAGGCGGGGATCGGGGCCAAGCTGGCCTCGGGCTTCGGATACCGCCACCACGTCTTCTGGGACACCGACATCTTCGTGATTCCGTATTTCTCGTTGAGCCAGCCTGATCTCGCCCGTTCCCATCTCGGCTACCGCTACCAGGGCCTCGACGGTGCCCGACGCAAGGCCAAGAAGTACGGCCGTCAGGGTGCCTTCTATGCCTGGGAGTCAGCCGCCGACGGTTCCGAGGTGACCCCGGAGTGGGGCACGCCTCCGGTGGGGCCTCCGGTTCGAATCTGGACCGGGGAGCTCGAGGAGCACATCACCTCGGACGTGGCCTACGCGGTCAACACATATTGGAAATGGACGGGCGACGACCGGTTCATGGTCGACCAGGGCATCGAGATCGTGGCGGAGGGGGCTACCTACTGGGCGAGCCGGCTCGAACTCACCGCCGATCGCGCCCACCTGAGTGATGTCATCGGACCCGACGAGTACCACACCCACGTATCAGATTCATTCTTCACCAACGTTTCCGCCGCCTGGCACCTGCGGTTCGCCGCCGACCTGATCGACTGGGGACGGCGGAACCATCCGCGAGCGGTATCGGACCTGGCGACCCGACTTCACGTCGATGACGAGGTCGTCGAGAACTGGCGGGGCCTCTCCGCCCGGGTGGTCAAGAGGCGGGGCCGCAACCGCGTCTGGGAACAGCATCGCGGGTTCTTCGATCTGGAATCCATCGATCTCGCCGCGTTCGCGCCGCGGCGAACCGGCATGTTTGGTCTCCTCGAAGAGGAACGTCTGCAGAAGGCGCAAATCATCAAGCAGGCGGATGTGGTGATGGCCATCGCTCTTTTCCCCGACGATTGCGGAACTCAGGCCGACCACTTGCGCAACTGGAACTACTACCTGCCCCGCACCGACCATGGATCATCGCTCTCGCCCGCCGCTCACTCCCGGGTGGCTTCCCAACTCGGGTTTAAGGGGCTCGCCTTCGAGTTCTTCCAACAGGCGATCGCCATCGACCTCGAGGACTCGATGGGCAACGGTCGCGACGGCATCCATGCCGCCACTCAGGGAGGAATCCTGCAAGCGGCACTCTTCGGATTCGCCGGACTCGAGCTCAAAAGCAGCGGACCGCGGGTAAGCCCGCGCCTCCCCTCCCACTGGGACTATCTCAACTTCACAACCACCTTTCACGGCAAACGCAAGCAATGGGAAACGACCAACAGAAAGGGAGCTACATCGTGAGAAACGTACGATGGTGGATCCTCATCGCCGTCATCGCCCTCGTGGCGGCGGCATGTGGCGATGGTGGAGCCGCAACCACAAGCGCAGGAGAAACACCCGCCACGACCGCGGGCGAAGCCCCGGCGACGACGGCGGGAGAAGCGCCCGCCACCACCGGGGCCGGAACCGGGGACCTGGCGGGAGTCGAACTCAAGGTATGGGGAGGCTCATCGGGGACCGCCGAAGACGAGGCCCTGACGGAGCTGCTCAACCAGTTCAACTCGGAAACCGGCGCCAACGCGGTCTTCGAACCTCAACAGGACATGACCACTGCCCTCAACACGGCCCTGGCCGGTGGAGATCCACCGGACGTCTTCTATGTCGACAGCAACAACCTGCCTGACCTGGCAGACGCCGGAGCCCTGGCCCCCATCCCTGAAGGTGCCCTCACGGAACCGGATGACATCTACCCCTCGCTGCGGGAGGCCTTCACCTACGACGGAACCTGGTACTGCCCACCGAAGGACTTCTCCACCCTGGGGCTGGTCTATGACCCCGCGGCTTTGGAAGCAGCCGGTGTCGCGGTGCCCACCACCTGGGAAGAGCTGGCCGCGGCGGCGGAAGCCCTGACCACCGACACCCAGGCGGGCCTGGCGATGGGGGTCGAGTATCCGCGCTGGGGGGTGTTCCTGTTCCAGGCTGGAGCTGACCTCACCAACCCCGACGTGTCAGAGATCACGCTCGATACCCCCGAGGCCCGGGAGGCGCTCCAGTTCGTCGCCGATCAATACGCCTCCGGGAGCTTCGTCCGTCCCTCCGACGTCGATGCCGGATGGGCCGGAGAGGCCTTCGGTCAGGGAAAGGCGGCAATGACCATTGAAGGCAACTGGATCGTGGGATATCTCGACCAGACCTTCCCCGATAAGGAGTGGGCCGTGGCCGAGCTACCCGCCGGACCGGCCGGAGAAGGGACCTTCGCCTTCACCGTTTGCTACGGAGTAGCGGAGTCGGCCCCCAACCCGGATGCGTCCTGGGCTTTGATCGAATACCTGACCAACTCCGAGGGTGCTCTCGCCTGGACGTCGGCGTTCAACGTGATGCCCGCCCGGGAATCGGTTGCCGAGACGTGGCTTAACGATCATCCCGAGCTGGAAGCATTCGTCACGGGTGCCGACTACGCCCATCGCTGGGGCTTCGCGCCCGGGTTCGGCGACGTGATCGGGGTCTTCAACGAACAAGCGAACGCCATCGTCGATGGCGACGCCACCGTTGACGATCTGATCTCGGAGACGGTCAGTGCCGGAGAGGACGTCATCAGCTGATGAACGTATCTGGGGGGTCGGGCAACCGACCCCCCAGATCGAACCTGGAGGAGGAGAAAACGTCGACGACGCTTAAACCCCCCGCCCTCGGGCGCGCACCCCATCGGGCGCGTCTCGACAAGAGAGAACCCTTACTGGGCTGGCTGTTCAGCGCCCCAGCAGTGCTGGGCCTGATTGTCTTCCTGGTGATACCAATCGTCGCTGCGGTTTGGGTCAGCTTCCGTGATTGGAATGGAATCGCTTCGATCTTCGACTCGGAGTCGGTGGGATTGGCTAACTATCGAGAGTTGCTCACCGACGATGGCGTCAGGCGGACCGACTTCGCCATCAGCCTGCGCAACAACCTCTACTACGTGCTCGGGGTGGTGCCGACTCAGACGATCATCGCCTTCATCCTCGCGGTGATCCTCAACCAGAAACTTCTGAAAGGAAAGGGATTCTTTCGCACGGCTTACTACTTTCCTTCGATAACGAGCTCGATCGCCATCACGCTGATCTTCGTCTTCTTGTTTCAGACCAATGGAGCGGTCAATCGAGTTCTTCCCTTCCAGGACATCGACTGGTTGGACAACGCCCGGGGGGTAATCCACAACTTCCTCGGCGTATTCGGAGTGGAGGGTCCGGCTTTCCTGACCGAGAACGAGTTCATGGGATTGGAGCTGTGGGATTGGCTGGCCGGGCCCAGCGTGGCGATGGTGGCGATCATGATGCTGGTCACTTGGACCAGCGTCGGCACCTTTATGCTCATCTTCTTAGCCGGGCTGCAAAACATTTCGCCGTCCATCGAAGAAGCCGCGGTTGTTGATGGGGCCAGCTCGGTCCAACGGTTCTTCCGCATAACGATCCCGCTGATGAGGCCGACCATTTTCTTCGTCGTCACCCTGGGGCTGATCGGAACTTGGCAGGTATTCGATCAGGTCTACGCGGGCACTCAAGGTGGGCCTCGCAAGACCACCTTTACTCCCGCCTACCTGATCTACTTCCAGGCCTTTACCAATTCCAAAGCCGGGCTGGCGGCCGGCATAGCAGTGATTCTCTTTGCCATCATCATGTTTTTCACCTGGGTCAACCGCAAGGTGATCCGCGACACCGGGGACTTTTGAGATGGCTGACATTGCCGTGACAAGAAAGCAAGTGGGTGTGCGGGAAAGAGGAGCCGGGCCCCTTCTCAAGCGATTGCTGGGCTATACCGCCCTCGTTTTCTTCGCACTGATCTTCATCATGCCGTTCGTGCTGTCGGCGGCGACCGCCTTCAAGTCGCTACCCGATATCCAGGCCAATCCGGTGAGCTTGGTGGCCGATCCGGCCTACGGAGGCTGGACCACCGAAGGGGTGGAGGCGCTCAACAGTTCGCGGGTGAATCTTCCCCGCTGGACTTTCAACTCAGTTGTAGTGACTGTGTTCGTGGTCCTGTTGCGGATCACTTTCGGCTCCCTCGCCGGCTATGCGCTCGCCCGAATGCGCTTTCGCGGCCGCGGACTGATCTTTGCGCTCATCCTGGCGGTACAGGCCATCCCGGGCATTGTCCTCGCCATCCCCCGGTTCATGGTCATGAAGGAGCTTGGGATCATCAATACCTATACCGGGATGATCGTCCCCCTCGCCTTCGATGCCTTCGCCATCTTCCTGATGAAACAATTCTTCGAACAACTACCGCGCGAACTGGAAGAAGCGGCGGCTCTGGATGGAGCTTCGACCTTCCAGACTTTCACCCGGGTCATGCTCCCCCTCGCTGCCCCAGGATTGATCGCCCTCATCATCCTTTCCACGCAAGGGGCGTGGAACGAGTTTCTCCATATCCTGATTGCCCGTATTGGACGACCCGATCTGGCGACCCTCCCCGTGGGGCTGGCCGGCCTCACTGCGGCCTTCGGTCAGGCTCAACCCTGGAACACGATCGTGGCGGGGTCTTTGATCACCATCATCCCCATCGCCATCGTTTTTTTCGTCTTCCAGCGCTATTTCGTGCAGGGAGCGGCTGCCTCGGCCGTCAAGGGTTGAAAACCGCCGGGATCCCCCGATCCCGGCGGAACCTACAACCTCTAGTTGGAATCGCGCAGCGTCCGCACCTCGTCGTGGGCCGCCTTCACCGAGGCGTACTGGCGCTGGATGACATCGCGGAGATCAATCGAGAGCTCGTCGCTATCCAATGCCCGCTCATACTCGGCCACGGCGTGGTCCTCGCCCTGCTCGGCCACATCAAGCACCGCTCCGGCATCAGAGCCGGTGACAGCGTCTTTGACGGCCATCCAGCCTCGATGTAGAGCGGCAGCCGCGGAGCCCGACTCAGCGATGTCGTCCCCATAATTTTTCGCCATTGAGCGGAGCTCGTCTGCAAACTGCGCGCGCTGGTTCGAGAATTCGCGGAACTTGGAGGCGATTTGCGGACGATCGGATTCGGCCAGCTTCTCGGCCGCGGCCGCAAAGCCATTCTTTCCATCTTCGAGGGTTTCAATCAGGTCCTTGGTGACGGTCATATCTAATGACATCAGCATTCCTTTCAATACGGATATCCCCTTAGTACCCGTCCGAGACGGCGGCGAAACCCGCCTAAAGAGAGCGAAGCTCCGACAGGCTTTCGGGGTTGGCCATTGCCCCGGGATTGGCAACCTGGTCGATGGGCTGTCCTTGCAGGATCTTCTTGACCGGAAGTTCCATTTTCTTCCCCGATACGGTGCGCGGGATCGATCCGACGAAATGAATCCGGTCGGGAACATGTCGTGGCGACAACTGCTCCCGCAAGGTCTTCTTGATGAGGGTGCCGAGCTGTTCTTGTCGCTCCTCGGCCACCACCAGCAGCACCAGCGATCCGGCAGCTGAGCCGTCGTCAAGGTGAACGACGAGGCTGTCGAGCACCCCGGGAATGGCCTCCACCACCGAATAGAACTCAGAGGTCCCCATGCGGACGCCGCCTCGGTTGAGCGTGGCGTCGGAACGACCGGTGATTATGCAACTCCCCCGCTCGGTGATCTCGATCCAGTCACCGTGACGCCAGACGCCGGGATAGGTATCGAAATAGGCATCCCGGTAGGCGGAGCCATCGTCGTCGTTCCAAAAGCCCACGGGCATGGATGGCATCGGTTTGGTAATCACCAGTTCTCCGGTCTCTCCCACCACGGATTTGCCTTCCTCATCGAAGGCCTCGACCGCCATCCCCAGATAACGACAGCTGATCTCACCCTCCCACACCGGCACCAAGGCACTGCCCCCGACAAAGGCCGTACAGACATCGGTGCCGCCCGACGTGGATACGACCTTCACCCGGGGACTGACCTCGTCTCGGATCCAGCGAAAACCTTCCGGCGGGAGCGGCGATCCGGTGGAGCCGAAGCATTGCAAAGTCCCGAGGTCATGGTGTTGGCGGGGCGAATAGCCGGCTCGCAAACATGACAAGACGTAACCGGCACTTGCCCCCAAGGTGGTGATCCCGAAGTCATCGACCATGGTCCAGAGGGTGCCGAGGTCGGGATACGAGGGATCGCCGTCGAGGACCACGACCGTTGAGCCCACCAGCAGCCCGGAGATGTTGAGGTTCCACATCATCCAGCCGGTGGTCGAGTACCAGGCGAATCGGTCCCCGGGGCCGAGGCCGTGCTGGAGACCGAGCGCCTTGCAATGTTCGAGCGTGATCCCACCATGACCGTGAACGATGGGCTTGGGAAGTCCGGTGGTGCCCGATGAATAGAGGACGTAGAGGGGGTGGTCGAACTCGACCGGAAGAACCTCCAGGTCGGCCGTCCCCGCGATCAGCGACGGCCAATCGCCCCCGTCTTCCAGATAACCCACCTTGATGACGTGCTCGAGGCTGGGCAAAGCCGACACGATTTCGTCGACCTGCGAACGGCGGTCGACGGGCCGGCCCCGATGGCGGTACCCGTCGACGGCCAACAAGACCTTGGGCTCGATCTGACGAAAGCGATCGACCACGCTCCTGATTCCGAATTCTGGGGGACATGACGACCAGATGGCCCCGAGGGAGGCGCTGGCCAGAAAGGCCACAAGGGCCTCGCCGATATTGGGAAGGTAAGCGACCACCCGATCTCCCTTGCCGACCCCGAGGGCCCGGAGCCCGGCGGCGGCGGCCGCCACCTGCGAGCGCAGTTCCCCGGCGGTCAATACCAGGTCGTCCTCCCGGGTCTGGGAACGAGCGATAAATGCCACTGCCTCCGAATCCGGCCAGCCCAGGGCCTGGTCGACATAGTTGAGTCGCGCTCCGGCGAACCACTTGGCGCCCGGCATCGACTCGTTGTCAAGGACAGCGGCTGGTCCGCTCAACCCGATGGAGAAGAAATCGACCACCTCGGACCAGAGCTCGGGAAGGTGCTCGACCGACCACCGCCATGCTTCTTCGTAATCCGCAAACGAGATGTCGCGCCGTCGCTCGACACCGCGCAGAAACTTTCCGATGCGGCTCGTCTCCCAGGCGTCATCGGGAGGTTGCCAGAGAACGGCGGGCGTGCTCCCCATTCCCCCGACCATAGAGTCGGTTTGTGAAGGCCTGGTCCTACATCGTCGCCGCCGGATTCATCTTTGGCCTCGGGGGACCCGGCACCAAGTTCCTGATCGGCCAGGGCCTCGATCCGGTGTTTCTCACCGGCGTGATCTTCGCCCTGGCTGCGGCGGCATCCCTGGCGTTGTACAAGCGCTTTGATGGGCTCCCGGCGAAGGGGTGGTGGTGGGCGATGTTGATGGGAATGGTGAGCGGCTCGGGGCCGGCAATCTTTTTCAATCTCGGGTTCCAACGCCTACCGGTCTCGATCACGACCGTGCTCATCTCTTCGGGTCCGATCTTTACCGCCGTCGCCGCTCATTACCTCGGGGCTGCTGATCGCTTCACCATCGTCAAAGGCCTCGGCCTTCTCCTCAGTATCGGTGGTGTTTTCCTGTTGGCTGGAACCCCGGCGGCGGCAGGGTCGCTGGCGGGCATTGCCCTCACTATGACGGGAGCTGCCCTGGCGGGGCTGAGCGGTCCGTTCGTCAAGCGTTTGGCAATGTTCTACCGACCGTCCACCACCCTGGCGCCGATGATGACCGGTGCCGGGCTCCTGGGAATCACCGCCATTGCCGCCACGAGAACCTGGCAGACCCCCACCGTTGCCCAATGGGGATGGATTCTCGCTCTGGGGATCACACTGGCCATCGCTTTCCGGGCGATCCTGGGCGCAAACGAACTCGCTCCGGCCAGCCAAGCCTCACTATTTGCCTACATCATTCCACTGGTGGGGGTCCTGATCGGGGTGCTGGTCTTCGACGAGCCAGTGGGCTGGCGACTAATCCTGGGGGGTTTCCTGGTTCTGGGCGGGGTAGTTCTGGTTGGATTCAGGACGGAAGTCCGAGAAGACCAAGAAGATGGAATGCCGGTGTCCTAGCGATTACGAGGAGGTTTTCTCCGAGCGCGCCGCCCGAGCAACCGCGGCCCGCTTTCGTCGCCGGGGGCTGACCGGGACCAGCCGCACCATCGTCGCCCAGCTCACGGAGTTGGGAGTAAGAGGTTCCTCAGTACTCGAGATCGGCGGGGGCCTGGGTGAGATCCAGGTGGTGCTGCTCGAACGAGGACTGGCGGACTTCGCCACCAACGTCGACCTGGCCGCTAACTGGGAAAGGGAAGCCTCGGCGCTGCTCGACCAGCGGGGCTTGCAAGATCGGGTCACCCGGGTGTGCGGAGATTTCGTGCAGCTTGCTCCCACGCTCCCGAGGTCGGACCTGGTGATCTTGAACCGGGTGGTGTGCTGCTATCCCGATTGGCGAGCGCTTCTCAGCCACGCCAGCTCGCGAGCCGCGACCCATCTGGTATTCACGTTTCCGCGGCCATGGCTGCGACCCATCTTGTGGATCGAGAACCTCTTCCATCGGGTGCGGGGCCGACGGTTTCGAGCTTTCATCCATCCGGCTCCGGAGATGATGGCCCTGCTGGAGAACGCCGACTTTCGCCCGATCGCCGATCATCGTTCGAGCGCCTGGCGAACGATGGTCGTGGCGCGACAGCCTTCTGTTCATCCGGTCACCTAAAAGGCCAAAGCCGACAGCCCGGTAGCCTCCCGGCTTCGTGAGCCAGAACATCCTCGTCGCCGTCGCCTGGCCCTATGCCTCGGGCTCGCTCCACCTCGGCCATCTCGCCGGCGCCTACCTCCCGGCCGATATCTTCGCCCGCTATCACCGCCTGGTGGGCAACAAGGTCCTGATGGTCTCCGGTTCCGACGGTCACGGAACCCCGATCACGGTCCGCGCCGACCAGGAAGGGGTGTCGCCCCAGGAAATCGTAGATCGCTACCACCCCGAGATCCTGGGTTACTGGGACTCGGTTGGGATCTCATTCGACCTCTTCACCACCACCCTGACCGAAAACCATCGCCAGGTGACTTGGGACATATTCCGCGCCCACCGGGCGAAGGGCACCATCGTCGAAGGCGAGAGCCTCCAGTTCTACGACCCCGAGGCGGAGCGGTTTCTCCCGGACCGCTACGTCGAAGGCACCTGCCCACACTGCGGATATCCCACAGCGCGGGGCGACCAATGCGACAACTGCGGCCGCACCCTCGACCCGACCGATCTCCTCAACCCCCGCAGCCGCCTTTCTGGGGCGACCCCTGTGCAGCGATCGACCAAACACTGGTTCCTCCGGCTGGGGGCTTTCGCCGGCGAAGTCAAGGCATGGCTCGAGTCCAAGACCGGCTGGCGCCGCCATGTCAAGAACTGGGCCCTGGGGATGATCGAAGAAGGACTTCCCGACCGCGCCATCACCCGGGATCTCACCTGGGGGGTCCCGATCCCTCCCGAGGCCGACACATTGGGAGAGGGCAAGCGGATCTATGTCTGGTTCGAGGCTGTTATCGGCTACCTCTCGGCGGCCAAGGAATGGGCGGCGCTGCAGGGCACTCCGGAAGCATGGCGAGATTGGTGGCAGAACCCCGACGCCAAGTCGTATTACTTCGTCGGCAAGGACAACATCCCCTTCCATGCCGTGATCTGGCCGGCGATGCTGATGGGTTATGGGGAGCACAACCTCCCAAGCGACGTCCCCGCCAATCAGTACGTCACCTTCAAGGGCAGCAAGGCTTCAAAATCGTTGGGAGTGGGACGCTCGATCGGGTGGTACTCCGAGCGGCTTGAGCCCGATGCCCTGCGCTTTGCCATCGCCTCGATCCTCCCCGAGCAAAACGACACCGATCTCACCGACGACGAGATCATCCGCCGCATCAACGAGGAGCTGGTCGCCACCTGGGGGAATCTCGTCAACCGGGTCCTCACGATCACGAGTCGCAACTTCGATCACCAGGTACCCGAACCCGGATCGCTAGACAAAGTCGACGAGGAAGTCATCGCCACGGTCGACACGGCGTTGACGGCAGTCGGGGAGCTGATCTCCGAAGTGGAACTGCGCGGGGGCCTGCGGACGGCAATGGAAGCCGCCTCCGCGGTCAACGTCTATCTCAACTCGACCGAGCCCTGGAAACTCCTCAAGTCCGACCGCGACCGTGCCGCCACCGTTCTCTACACCGCTTGCGCGGCGATCTCAGGCCTGGCGGTCGCCTTTACCCCCTACCTTCCCTTCACCTCCCCGCGGATCGCGGAGATGCTCGGAACCGGCCCAGGTGACGAGTGGTCCCGGCCCAAGCTGACCCCGGGCCGAGAACTTGGTGAAATCGCCCCTCTATTTGAGAAGATTTCAGACGACATACTCAACGAGGACGCATAACGTCACAGATCATGCAAACCCCGGTAACTACAGACGAGGAAGTCAGGGAAGGGGCGCGACGCCCACTCCTAATCCGAATCGTGGCCGTCGTGGGCGGCACCATCATGGTTCTGGCCGGCTTGATTGGTCTGCTCCTCCCAGTTGTGCCGGGATGGCTCTTGATATTCGCCGGGCTCGCCATCCTCGCCACTGAGTTCGTGTGGGCACGGCGCCTCCTGGACACCGCCAAGGCCAAGGCCTCCAACATCAAGGAGAAGGTCGCAAAGCCCGGAGCCAAGAAACCCGGCGCCGCTGCTTAGCTGTCGAAGCCGAGACCCAATCGATCCAGGAGTCGCAACCAGAGGTTGCGCTTGCCGGTGCGATCCTCGTGCCCCAGCGCCCAACGCGTGGCCTGAATGCCCAAGAAACGAAAAGGCTCCGGGGGAAAGGGCAGCGGCTTTTTCTGCACGAAGCGAAGGCTCGTGGCCTTTGTCTGGTTGCCGTCGAGGAGATCAAGCATCACTTCTCCCCCAAAGCGGGCCGCGGCCGCGCCTAGGCCGGTGTAACCCAGCGCGTATCCGACGCGCCGCGAAAGGGCCGTCCCCCAGAACACGGAAAACCGGGTACTGGTGTCGATCGCCCCTCCCCATACGTGAGTGAACTTCGTCCCCTCGAGCTGAGGAAAGGTTTCGAAGAAGTGTTGGCTGAGAAGGGCGAAGGTTTCGGGACGCTGCTCCAAGAGTGGGTTCACCTTTCCCCGCCAGTGATAGATGGCGTCATACCCGCCCCAGAGAATCCGGTTGTCCTCGGTCAAGCGGTAGTAATGAAACTGGTTGGCATAATCGGATAAGCCCTGGCGCCCTGACCATCCAATCTCGGCCATCTGGGAGGAACTGAGCGGTTCGGTGACCATCGCGTAGTCGTACACGGGAACGATGTACCGGCCGATCCGTCGCAACAATGGCTTGAAAGCATTTGTGGCGAGCGCCACCTTTGTCGCTCGCACACCACCGAGCGGGGTCTTGACCAGAACTCCGCCGCCATCCTTTCGCAACGCCGTCGCCTTCGAATCCTCATAGATCCGCACACCATGCGACTCGGCGGCCGCCTTGAGACCCCAGGCCAGCCGGGCCGGGTCGACCAGAGCTGCACGTCCTTTGCGCCAGAGTCCACCGCGGTATGTGGGCGAGTCGACCTGTTGACGCATCGCCTGCTCATCGAGCAGTTCGACATCCTGTCCCAGTACAGAAAGCAGGGCGAAATCGTCGGCGAAATCCACCACTCCCTGTTCGGAGGTAGTGACGTCTATGACCCCCGTGCGCTCGTAGTCGCAATCGATGCCGTACCGGCGGATGGCCGCCTCGATGGCGTCGAGGTTTTCTAAACCCAATTGCTCGAGCCTCCCCAGTTCGTCGGGAAACCTTGACATCCCGTTGGCGACACCGTGGGTCAGGCTCGATTCGAGAAATCCGCCATTGCGACCACTGGCCGCTGAGCCCACGGAAAAGGCGTCGATCAGGACGACGTCTCGAGCGGGGTTCCGCTCCTTGGCGATGATCGCGGTCCAGAGCCCGGTGTAACCCCCACCGACGACGGCCAGGTCACAATCCTCGATCCGAACCAGTGTCGAATTCGAATCCGGTTCATCGACGTCGTCGAGCCAATACGGATACGGGTCGGCGTCTGCAATGGCGTCGAGATACATGCGATTCTTCCGAACCGACGATTCATTCTGGGCGCCGGAGAGCAGCAGCGCCCTCTTCTCTACCGTGGGTTCGGGTCAGGCGGGAGGGTAGACCCCGCTTGCCTTCGATTCCTCGGTCTGCCAGAAGATGGCGGAGATCTCGTCGATGGCCTCGATCAGCTTCTCGGCCACCTTGGCGTCGTTCGACTTCTTCGCATCGCCCGCCGCCTTGATCGCCATCCAGAACTTCTCGTGGAGGTCGGGAAATGCCTCGACGTGATGCGGCTTGAAGAAATCGCTCCACAAAACCGAAAGGTGATGCTTCACCAAATCTGCCCGCTGCTCCTTGATGATCACTGCCCGATCCTTAAAGACCTCGTCATCGCTCGCCGCCAGCTTTTCACAGGCTTTGAGCACGGACATCGCCTCGATCTTTGCCTGAGCGGGGTCGTACACGCCACACATCAGGTCGCAGTGAGCATGCGCGACCTTGAGCTCGGAAATCCTTCTGATCGATGTGAACCAACCCATGGGGCAAATCCTCCTTCTCCTCAGGACGGGGCTAGTTGTGCGGCCCCGGGTAGTCGAACATACTCGATCACCCCGTGCCGAGATTCGTCGTAGCCGATCGCTCGATGGAACCAGCCCTGGTCGACGGCGATCGCCTCCGGTGTACTCGCCTCCATGGCATCCCACCCCGAGGAGCGATCGCCGTCTTTGTCCACCCTCTCATACCCGACTTTTGGCTAGTCAAACGAGTGGTCGGTCTGCCCGGTGAGCGCATCGATCTCGACTTCGGAGAACTCCTCGTCGACGGCTGGCCCGGGCTCGACCGCTGGGGCCATGGCGCGACATTCCCGGAGGGTCGCTGGCTTGTCGGTCCGGACGCCGCGTTCGTCCTGTCCGACAACCGGTCGCTCACCATCGACGACAGCCGCCGCTTTGGTCCGGTGCCGATAAAAGGGATGCTGATCGCTACTCGCCGCAGCCGGCGCCGCCGGACAACGCGTCGATGACCGAGTCATCCGCGACTCCGGTCGCCGTCCCCCATAGATACGAGGGATCGGTTCCCGTCACCTCCCAATAGGGACCGAAAGCTGGATCGTCACCGACGACGACTGCATCGCCGTAGGCCGATTTCAACTCAGCGATGGTGCTGCCGATTCCGATCTCTTTCTCCGTACGGAGATCGAGATACTCGCCACCTCCCGCGGCCAGAGATTGCCCGTAGTGGAAGAAGTGAGGCTCGTTGGCCCAGGCGGTCTCGCCATTGGTGAGGAATATCTGCAGGCTCGACCAACGGACGATTCGTGATTCCGTTCCGGGACAGGTTCCGAGGCTCGACGTCCAATCGGTGTCGTCGTCAGGGAGGCCCAATGTCGCCGACAGCTGAGTGATGGCAGTCTCGGCCGCCGTGCCCAATCCAATCTCGCCAATGCCATCGCCAGCCAGGAATAGGGAGTCGAGTGGGTCGGCCAGGGTTGTTGCGATGACCGTGGATGTGGTGGAGGTGGCAATCGTCGTTGGAGTCGACGTGGGAGCGACCGTGGACGTGCTGAGGGCGACGGCGAGGGTTGTGGGCGTCTCGGCCTCGCCGCCTCGCAGAGCCAGGATGATCGAAACCACGACGGCCAGACCGGCGATCACTGACAGCACGATTCCGAGAGGCGGGCTCGGTTGTTGATGCCGGCCGGGCATCCTCAAACCCTAGGGCCGGGCCGGGTGCGGAGGGCCCATCGGTTCCCAATCCGTACTAGGTTTTCGTCATGACCGAGTTTGTGGTCCGCATGGACAACAGGCCGGGGCGGCTGGCCAGCCTCGCTGAGGTTCTGGCCCAAGCCGGCGTCAACATCGAAGCTCTCACTGCCTTCGGTTTCGATGGTGAAGGCCTCATCAGAATCATCGTGGACGATGCCGATCGTGCCCGCCGGGCTCTTGACAGCGCTGGAGTGGCGGCCGACGAGTATCAGGTGCTCAAAGCGGTTGTGCCCAACTCCCCGGGAGAGTTTGCGGCTATTGCCCGCAATCTGGCAAATGCCAACATCAACATCGACGCCGTCTACACCCTCCATACGACTCCCGCCGAGACCGAACTGGCCATCGTCGTCGACGAGCCCGAAGGTGCCTTACCCCACTTGCCGGTGCAGGGAAGCCTCAACCGCTGAGCCCAGGTCCCGATCGGCCGGATGAGCTTTAGATAAACCGTCGCCAAGTCTTAGGATCGAACGGCGCATGCGTCGCTTTCTCCTCCTTTCGGTTCTGATTTGTGTTGCCTGTGCGGGGTCTGGGGCCGAGACAACCACCCTGCCGACCGTCACCTCCACTGCCCCTACCACCACCGAGGCACCGACGACGACCGAGGCGGTCACGACCACCACGGAACCGCTTCCGACCTCGCCCATCAACGGCCTCCCGGTCGAAGATGTCGAGGCGCTCGAGCGGCGGGTGATCGCGGTCAAGATCGACAATCACCCCAACGCTCGTCCTCAATCGGGTCTCGATCTCGCCGAAGCGGTGATCGAGGTCCCGGTGGAGGGCCTGACCCGCTTCATTGCCCTGTTCCACTCCACCGACGCCGAGTTTCTGGGACCAGTCCGCTCCGGCCGGCCCAGCGACGGCCGCCTCCTCAACCCTCTCAACGCCACCATGGCGATCTCAGGTGGCCAGGACTGGGTGATCGCTGGCCTCCGCGCCGAGGTGGAAGGGATCATTGGCGAACTTCGTCCCGCCATGTTTCGCATCGATGGCCGGCGGGCGCCCCACGACCTCTACACGAGCACAGAAGCCTTGCGTGAGATCGCCGATGAACGCGACTACTCCAATCAGCCCCCCACCGCCTGGTACGTCTTCGACGACATGCCGAGGTCAGCCGAGCGCGCCTCGCAGGTGGTGATGAATTTCGGCAACAGCTTTCTCGTGACCTGGGAGTACAACCCAGTCGCCCGCAACTACGCACGTCTCTACGGCGGGAGCCCTTCTCAGGGGCTCGATCCCGACGGTGAGAGCTACGAGATAACAGCCGACTCACTGGTCGTCATCATTGCCCGGAGATACACCGAGCAGGCCCCTGCCGGCCAGACTTCCGTCCCGGCCATGGACACCGTTGGCACCGGGACAGCGTACGTCTTCTCTCAGGGCGGGGTACTGGAAGGGACTTGGGCGCGGGAGTCGAGCGAGGACCATCTCATCCTCAGTGATTTGAACGGCGACGATATGGCGGTGCCGTCCGGTTATCTCTGGATCTCGATCGTTCCCGAGCAGAACGGGATCAGCTTTGAATGAGGGTTGGTGGTCACCGGCTGAGTCCCTCGCTCGACTCGAAGAGCACCAGCATCTTCTCAACGCCTGCACGCTGATCGATCATCGACCCCAGCGGGGGCGATCTGGCCCGCTCGAGGGCTTGGCTCTGGTGGTCAAAGACATCATCGATCAGGAAGGTCTTCCCACGACTTGCGGCTCTGGGTTCTATCGACGGATCCCCACCGCCGACGCCACCGTGATCGAGCGTCTCCGCCGGGCCGGAGCGAGCGTGGTTGGCCGGAGCGGCCTCCATGAGTGGGCTTACGGGTTCTCCTCCGAAAACCCGTGGTTCGGCCCTATCCGCAATCCCTGGGACCTCGCCACCTCTCCTGGCGGCTCCTCGGGTGGCTCGGCCGTGGCGGTCGCCGCCGGTCTGGTCCCGGCCGCCATCGGCACCGATACCGGCGGATCAATCCGGGTGCCCGCGGCTCTCACTGGCATCTACGGGCTCAAGACGACTTGGGGGCGGGTTCCCACCGCCGGCAGCTTTCCCCTCGCCCCCTCGCTTGACACCATCGGGCCGATGGCGCGGGATGCGAAGACCCTGTCCCAGGTGTACCTCGCCCTCTCTGGGATCGGACGCGAGCCCGAGATCCCGCCTCCCCTTCGCCTCGGAGTCCCCTCCGGGTGGGTGAGTCAGGCCCCGGCCGAGGAAGGGCTCGCCTACTGGTTTGGACGGGTTCGCGATGACCTGATTTCGCTTGGCATGGACGTGGTTGAGGTTGACGAGCCGATGCTGGTGCCCTGGGGGAAAACCGTCGAGCTGGCGGGATTCGAGGCAGCTGCGGTGCACCGACCGTTTCGCTCGGAAGGAAAGCCCTACGGACCCGAAGTCGGCCTCCGCCTGGAAGCAGCCGAACAAGTGAGCGGCCTCGATTATGCCGCCGCTCACCGTTGGCGAGCTGGGCTGGTCGAAGCCTTTGTCTCCGCCTTCGAACGGGTTGACCTCCTGATCACGCCGGCGGTGGCGGCCCGGCGCAAGGTGATCGGTGACGACCGCATCGGCGAGCGCCACTACCGAGGGGTCCTTTCCTGGTTCTCCTCATTGGTCAACCACGCCGGCCTACCTGCCATCGTGATCCCCCTGACCATGGGGGACGAGGCGTCGCTTCCACCACCCTCTTTGCAGGTCATTGCTCCCTGGTGGCGCGAGAGGGCGTTGCTGGCTCTCGCCGACCGCCTCGAAGGTGAGGGGATGGCTGGTCTGAGGCTGCCACCCCACCACATCGTCAGTTGACGCCTACGTAAATCAAAGCGGCCCTAGGATGCTTGGTGGGGATTGTGTGGCTTCGAGCTGAATCTTTCGCCTCGACCAGCCGAAGATTCCCGAAGAAGAAAAGACGACCGACCGATGAAGCACCAACGTCTAGCAAGAAATCAAAGTGGAGACCATTGCCCCGCCTCTCGAGGCTGATAAGAACCAGACCGACCACCCCAACGACCGACTGACCGTAGACAAGATCGTGATCCGTTTTGCCGGAGACTCCGGCGACGGCATGCAAGTGGCCGGAGGCCGTTTCACCGACGCTTCCGCCTACTTCGGCAACGATCTCTCCACATTGCCGTCGTTTCCGGCCGAAATCCGCGCCCCGGCGGGCACGCTGCCCGGTGTCTCCTCCTTCCAGGTGCAAATCGCCGACTACGACATCCTCACCGCCGGCGACGCCCCTGACTGCCTGGTGGCGATGAACCCGGCCGCCTTGCGAACCAATCTCAATGACCTGCGACCGGGCGGAACCCTGATCGTCAACACCGAGGCCTTTGACGAGCGCAACCTGGTCAAAGCCGGTTACAAGGAGAACCCGCTCGAATCCGACCTTGCCCAGGTCTACCGGCTGATCGAGATCCCCATGGACACCCTCACCAAGGAGGCGGTCAAGGACAGCGGCGTCAGCGGTCGCGACGTTCTTAGATCGAAGAACTTCTTCGCCCTCGGCCTCCTCGCCTGGCTGTTCAACCGACCCCTGGAACCGACCATCGATTGGGTCGAGACCAAGTTCGCCAAGAAGCCATCGGTGGTGGCGGCCAACATCTCCGCCCTGAGGGCGGGCTGGAACTTCGGCTTCACCACCGAGGCCGCCAAGACCACCTTCGAGGTCCGGCCGGCCGCCCTGCGCCCCGGCACCTACACCAACGTCACGGGGAACACTGCGCTGGCGTGGGGACTTATCGCCGCCGCCCAATGCGCCAAGCTCCCCCTCTTCTACGGCACCTACCCGATCACCCCCGCCTCCGACATCCTTCACGAGCTGTCGATGCATAAGAACTTTGGGGTGCGGACGTTCCAGGCCGAGGACGAGATCGCTGCCATCGGCGCCGTGATCGGTGCCGCCTTCGCCGGCAACCTCGGCGTTACCGGCACTTCCGGGCCTGGCGTAGCTCTCAAGAGCGAGGCCCTGTCGCTCGCCCTCAACACCGAGCTTCCGCTCATCCTGGTGGACGTGCAGAGGGCGGGTCCTTCCACCGGCATGCCCACCAAGGTTGAGCAGTCAGACCTCTTTATCGCCATGTTTGGACGCCACGGGGAAGCCCCGCTGCCGGTGATCGCGATCCCGACCCCGGCCGAAGCCTTCGATCTCGCGATCGAGGCGGCCCGGATCGCCATCAAATACATGACGCCGGTGATTCTGATGTCCGACAACCACGTCGCCAATTCGTCCGAGCCGTGGTTGCTCCCCGACGTCGAATCCCTGCCAGACATCTCGATCCCGTTTGCGGTCTCTTCCAACGGAGGGGGCCATTTCCTCCCGTACGAGCGCAACTACGAGACCTTCGCCCGGCCCTGGGCAGTTCCCGGGACCGCGGGTCTCGAGCATCGAATCGGGGGGTTGGAGAAGGAAGCGGTAACCGGGAACGTGTCGTACGACCCCGACAACCACCAACTGATGACCGACACTCGGGCATGGAAGATCGCCAACATCGCCTCTGACATTCCTGCCCTCGAGGTCAAGGCCGACCCTGGAGCCGAGATCCTGGTGCTCGGGTGGGGCTCCACCTACGGAGCGATCCGGGCTACCGCCAACCGGCTCCGCAATCGGGCCAAGCCGATCGCCATCGCCCACCTTCGCCACCTCAATCCCTTCCCCGCCAACCTCGGTGAGGTCCTGGCCTCCTACCGGACTGTTCTCATACCCGAGCTCAACAATGGTCAACTGCGGAAGTTGATTCGCGCCGAGTACCTGATCGACGCCAAGGGTCTCAACAAAGTCGCCGGCGAACCGTTCAAGGTCGCAGAAATCGAAGCCGCCGTTCTCGGACTGATGGAGCAAGCCTCATGACGACTCCCACCTACACACGGGCCGACTTCCAAACCGACCAGGAGGTCCGCTGGTGCCCGGGCTGTGGCGATTACACGATCCTGGCGGCCGTGCAAGGCTTCATGGCCGGGATGGGCGTGCCCCGGGAGAAGATCGTCTTCGTATCCGGGATTGGCTGCTCGTCGCGCTTCCCCTACTACATGAACACCTACGGGATGCATTCGATTCATGGCCGCGCCCCCGCGATTGCGTCGGGCATCGCCGCCACCCGACCCGATCTCTCGGTGTGGGTGGTAACCGGAGACGGAGACGCTCTGTCGATCGGTGGAAACCACCTCATCCACGCCCTTCGTCGCAACTTCAACCTCAAGATTCTTCTGTTCAACAATCAGATCTACGGGTTGACGAAGGGCCAGTACTCACCGACTTCCGAGGTGGGCAAGCAGACCAAGTCGACCCCCATGGGATCGGTCGACTACCCCTTCAACCCGATCAGCCTGGCGCTGGGGGCGGAGGCCTCGTTTGTCGCCCGCACGATCGACATGGACCGGACGCATACAACCGAAATCCTGAAGGCAGCCCATGAGCATCAAGGCACCGCTTTCATCGAGATCTACCAAAACTGCAACGTGTTCAACGACAAAGCCTTCGTCGCTCTCACCGGCAAGGACGAGCGAGCGATCAACCGCATCGATCTCGTCCACGGAAAGCCGATCACGTTCGGCCCCGCCGGTGAGCGAGGGGTGATCTTTGACGATGGCCGCGCCCAGATCGTGGAGACTGCCGCAGTCGATTCGAGCCGGATCCTGGTCCACGATCAGCACCGGGGAGACCCAACGATCGCCTTTGCCCTCTCCCGGCTCTCGCACGGTCCTTACGGGCCCACCCCACTCGGCATCTTCCGCAGCGTTCGCCGCCCGACATATGAGACGGTGATGAGCCAACAGCTCGCCGACGCCCAGGGCCGGCGAGGACCCGGCGATCTCGCCCAGCTCATTTCCTCGGCGGGAACCTGGCAGGTCAACTAGCCAATCCGCGGCGAGGTTACTTCTCCCCGGCGACCTCGTTCCAGAGGAGGATCGCCGGCGTCTCTCGTTCGTATCCGAGGATTGATATCGAGGCGGTAGATAAGACCAACCGGGCGCCAAAGCCCGGGTCCTGACCCAGCCATCGCGCCGCCAGCACCCGGAGGGCATGGGCGTGGCCGAACACGGCGACATCGCCTTCTAGTCGCCTGACGCGGGCAACCACCCGATCGCAGCGCTCTCCGAGATGCTCCAGGCTCTCCCCGCCGATGATTTCGTGGGTCCACACCGACCAACCCTCGATCGCCTGGCGGGTATCGACAGTCCGGGTGCCCTCATATTGGCCGTAGTCCCATTCCCAGAGATCGGGATCGGCGATGGCCGATGCACCAAGGCCGGCAATGCTGGCGGTTTCGTGGGTTCGCAACGCAGGGGAGGTCAGGACCAGCTCGAACTCGAAGACCAATAGACGTCGACCAAGGATCCGGGCCTGCTCACGTCCGTTCTCCGTCAGAGGGATATCGGATCGTCCGGTGTGGCGATGGGTCATCGTCCATTCGGTTTCGCCGTGCCGGACCAACACCACCCTGCTCATCAATCCGAAACCTTCTCGCCCGCGTGCCAGTGGTGGTTGTGTCCCACGAGATAGGTGGCGGCCGGTGGTCCCCACGAGCCGACGTCGTAGACCTCGGGTCGGCCCGGGTTTTCGATCGCGGCTTCAACGATGCGCCAAGCCTCCTCCACCGAATCCTCCCGGGCGAAGAGGCGTTGATCCCCTTCGAGAGCGTCCCCAAGCAACCGCTCGTATGCCTCCTTACCCTCGATTCCGATCTCCCGTTCGGTCTGCACGTCGAGGTCGACGCCGTGTGAAACCAGCTTTTCTCCCGGACGCTTGGCCTGAAGGCTGAGCCCGATGAGATAGTCGGGATTCATCCGGAAATGGAGAGTGTTGGCGTGGGGAATTCGATTGTCGGCGGCGAAGAGCATGTGGGGTGGTGACTTGAACTCGACCACCGCCTCAGTCAGCGTGGTGGCCAGGCCCTTTCCTGCCCGAACGTAGAAGGGCACTCCTGCCCATCGCCAGGAGTCGATTTCGAGCTCAAGGGCGACGAAGGTTTCGGTGGTCGAGTTGGGGGCGACGCCGGGCTCGTTCTGATAACCCCGGTATTGGCCGCGAATGATCTGCTCGGGACGAAAGGTGGTGACGGTTTTGAGGACCTTCACGGTCTCGTCCCGAAGAGCGTCAGCCTCGTCAGATATCGGCGGTTCCATGGCCAGGAGGCTCACGACTTGCAGGAGATGGTTTTGGACGACGTCTTTTAACGCTCCGACCCCGTCATAAAAAGATCCCCGGCCGTCCACACCGAAGGACTCGGCGAGGGTGATCTGGACGTTGTCGATGTAGTGACGATTCCAAACCGGCTCCAGCAGAGCGTTGGCGAATCGAAACACAATGAGGTTGAGAACCGGTTCCTTGCCGAGAAAGTGATCGATGCGGTAGATGGATTTCTCGTCGTAGGACTCGTGGAGGAGGAGGTTAAGGGCGTGGGCGGAGGCGCGATCGCGACCGAAGGGCTTCTCGACCACCACCCGCCCCCGGTTGAGCCCGACCGACGTAAGGCCGTGGATGACGGTCCGAAAGAGAGCGGGCGGGATCGCCAGATAGGCCACCGGCATTTCGGTCTTGCCGACGCAATCCGCCACCCGCTCGTAGATCTCGAGGTCCTCGTACTGACCCGCCACGTAGTGCAGCCGGTTGCAGAGGTCGGCCAGGACGTCTTCGTCGATCTTCTTCGCCGCACTTTCGAGCGACTCGCGAGCCCGCCGGCGGAGATCGTCGTCGGTCCAGTCCGTCGCTGCCACTCCGACTACTGGGATATTGAGGTGCCCGGAGGCCTGGAGGTCGTAGAGGGCCGGAAAAAGCTTCTTCTTGGCGAGATCTCCAGAAATGCCGAAGAGGAGGAGGGCGTCGGCGGCTTCAGCCACCGGCGGGAACCTCAACGTGTCCCCCGAACTGCTTGCGCATGGCCGAGAGGGCCCGGTCGGCAAAGTCCCCCTCATCGCGGGAGGCAAAGCGCTGATGCAAGGCGGCGGCGATCACCGTGGCGGGCACACCGAGGTCCACCGCCGCCTGGACCGTCCACCTCCCCTCGCCGGAGTCGGAAACGTGTCCCGTGAAGTCGGAAAGATCGGGATCCGCAGCTAGGGCCTGGGTGGTGAGGTCGAGCAGCCAGGAGGTGACGACGCTCCCCCTTCTCCACACTTCGGAGATGGCGGCCAGGTCCATCTCGTACTGATACCGCCAGGCATGGCGGAGGGGGGCGGTTTCGGCATTCTGACGGCGATGTGTCGATCCGAGGTCCGCCCGCTCGAGGATCGCCAGGCCCTCGGCGTAGGCAGCCATGATTCCGTACTCGATCCCGTTGTGAATCATCTTGACGAAGTGTCCGGCTCCAGTCGGCCCGCAATGGAGGTAGCCCATCTCCCCGGGGCCGGGCTCTCCGTTTTTCCCCGGAGTGCGGCTCGCCGCGTCGATCCCTGGAGCCAGCGTCTTCCAGATCGGCTCGAGACGGCGAACAGTCTCGGTATCCCCACCGATCATCAGGCAAAAACCCCGGTCGAGTCCGTAGACCCCTCCGCTCGTTCCGATGTCGAGATAGACGATCTCTCGTTCGGCCAGACGCTTCTGACGGGCGATGTCGTCTTCGAAAAAGCTGTTGCCGCCGTCAATGACGACGTCGCCGGGATCGAGCAGCGCGGCGAGCTCGTCGAGCGTTGAGTCGACGAAGGCGGCCGGGATCATGATCCAGACGGTGCGTGGGGAGCTGAGCTGGTCGATAAATTGCGCTAGCGAGTCAGCTCCTCTTGCCCCTTCGCCCACCAGTTCGGCCACCGGCTCCGGATTGACGTCGTACACCACACATTCGTGGCCGCCGCCCATCAGCCGACGCACCAGGTTTGCTCCCATTCGACCGAGCCCGATCATTCCCAGCTCCATCTGTTTCATTCTTCCCTAGAGAGCCCGGTGTAGGGGCGCCAAATCACGCAAGAATCGAAGCGAAGTCAGGCGATGGTCCCGGGTTCGGGCGGAGTCGCCCCAGCTGATTCGTACCAGCTAAACATGTAGTCGGGATTGGCGATCGTCTTGGCGAACGTTCCGAGCCGGAGTGGCCGAAACGTGTCGCACATGACTGCCAGCTCCTGGGTGCTGGCGGCGCCGAGCGCCTTCTCGGCCAGACCGGGCTGAGGTCCGTGGGGTATCCCGTAGGGATGAAGCGTGATCGATCCGACCTCGATGCCCTTGCGGCTCTCAAAGTTGCCCGACACGTAATAGATCATCTCGTCTGACTGCAGGTTCGAGTGGTTGTAGGGAATAGGGACCGCCTCCGGATCCCACTCCAGACGTCGCGGGCAGAAAGAACATATGACAAAGCCCGGTCCCTCGAAGGTTTGATGGGCCGGTGGCGGCTGATGGAGGCGACCCGACTTGGGCTCGAAATCCGCCACGTTGAACGTCCACGGGTAGACGAAGCCGTCCCAGCCAACGACGTTGAAAGGGTGATAGTCGAGAACGTACCTCTGCAGGCCTCCCCGTACTCGAACCGTCACTGTGAACTCGCCCTGCTCCTCGTGCGTCACCAGCTCGGCTGGACCATGGAGGTCGCGGTGGTAATAGGGGGCGTGTTCGAGGAGGTTGCCGTATTCGTTGCGGTACCGGCGCGGGATCTCGATCTGACCAGGGGATACGAAGATCAGGTACTTCTGCTCGCCTTCCGGCACCAACCGGTAAGTGGTGCCCCGGGGGATGACGATGTAGTCCCCCTGTCGATAGGGCAGGTCCCCGAAGATGGTCTCCGCAACCCCTCCCCCCTCATGGACGAAGATCACCTCGTCACCCTCGCCATTGCGGTAATAGCCGTCCTGAGGGGCCGCCGGACGGCAGAACCAGATTTCGACCTCGTTATTCCACATCAATAGCTGACGCCCGGCGATGAGGTCACCGCCGGCTGGCAGGTCGCCGGTAGAAAACAGCATGTGCTGGTGTTCGTCCGGGACCCACTCCTTCTTCGGGATCGACTCGAAGCCTCCCAATGCCATCACCCGGCAGGGGGTTTGCAGGTGATAAAGGATCGAATAGTTGCCCGAGAACCCCTCCATGCCCATCACCTGCTCGGTGAGAAGGCGGTCGTGGCGCCACATCTGGGTGTGGCGCTTGGGCGGGACGTCGCCCAGCCGGAGATACACAGACATCCTCGTCACCTTATCCGGGGAGCCGGGGAAGAAAAGGAGCTGCCGGTGGCGCCTATTCGGGGAGCAGTTGCCAGAAGGTCAGCCAGTTGCCGAGGTGATCCTCGACGGTGAACTCGCGCTGGCCCCAGGGGCGATCCGCGATCGGATCGATGATGCGGAGGTTCTCGTCCTGGTATTGGCGGTAGAGACCATCCACGTCGTCGGTTTCGATGTAAAGGGCGTTCGGCGATTGCTGGCCGATGCGATTCTTGATGGCTGTGTTGTAGGTCTCGCCGTAGAAGTCGCGAGTTCCCTCCAGCATGATCTCGAGCCCCTCGAACGAGATGGCGATGTTGCCCTGCTGGACATCGCCCCGTTCGACTTTGAATCCGAGGCGATCGCGATAGAAGCCAACCGCCTCGTCCAGGTCGACGAATCTGATCGTCGGCGTTACCGGTGAGTGATCCATCTCCTCCTGCCCGTTCCTGCTCCTGCCGCGAATTTTACGACGCCGTTCGGTGCCTGTGGGGTTCCCGAGTGGAGATTTCGCCTCGACGGATCAGAGATGCTTGGCAGCTTCCCGATACGAAAGGCTCGATAGCTGTTGGCCGTGGATGCGAAGGAAGGTGCGCACTGCGTCAGGGTTGGTTCGAGCGTATTCACGCAGCGCCCAACCGATCGCCTTGCGAATAAAGAACTCGGTCTCCTCCGCCCGCCGGAGGCAGAAGTCGGAGAGCTGGGTCCAGTCGGTTTCCTGCTTATGTCCGTTGTGACAGATGATCGCGGCCCGCCGCAGCCACATCACCGGATTGTCGATCCACCGCTCCAGCACCGGCCGCATTTGCTGGCGATGGTTGAGGATCACCCGGCTCACTATCGGGCTCGCGACCTCATCGACCAAATCCCACCAGGCGCCCTCAACGATCAACCTCTCGTACAGATCGATCTGAGCGAATTCGACGAAGTTGGGAAACTGGCGGGCGTAGCCAATCGCCAGATACTTCTCCTCCCGGTGCGGCAGGTTCCACAAAGCGAGCACGTTCTGGCGGTATCGGCTGGCATTGCCCGGGGGGAAGCGTCGTTTGATCTCCCGGGAAATTGTGACCCGCTCGGGCTTGGGAACGCCGTAGAAGGGCATGTCGGTCTTCATGTAGGCCGCCATCGGCTTGGCTCGGGCGGGATCGGCGAGAGCCCTCAGCTCGGACTGCACGAACTCAACGAGGGATTGGGCATCGGTCATGGAACCGCGAAGGTACCGCGGGCCCCAAAACCTTCCGGGTTTGGTGGCAATCGTGGGCGGGTACCTTCAGAGGACGGAGGTAAGGAGAGTATGCCGCAGCAAGCCTGGAGCAAAAAGCGGGAACGGCAATACGAGCACATCAAGGAAGGCCTCCTAGATCGGGGGGAGTCCAAGGACAAGGCCGAAGAAATTGCTGCCCGGACTGTTAACAAAACCCGCGCCCAAGAGGGGGAGGCCAGAGAATCCTCTCGGTTGTCGCGCGAGGACATGTCGCCGAGTCGCCGGGGTGGCCAACGCTCGCATAGCGGCCCCGGGGGCCGGACCCGCGATCAGCTCTATGAAGAGGCCAAGGACAAGAACATCAGGGGTCGCTCCAAGATGAGCAAGGCCGAGTTGAAGAAGGCCGTCGACTCCCGCTCGTAAAAGGAGACGTCATGGGACAACAGATTGCACAAGTAATGACCAAGAACCCCTACGGGGTGATGACCACGGCGACGCTCAACGAGGCTGCCCAAATGATGCGGGATCAAGAGATCGGAGACGTGCTGGTGATGCGCGCCGACGGAACCCTCTGCGGTCTCGTCACCGATCGCGATTTGGTCGTGCGAGGTTTGGCCGAGGGCCTCGACCCCCGCTCAGCAACGGTGGAAGAGGTCTGCAATCACGACCCGGTCACCCTGGCTCCAGATCAACCGGTTGAAGAGGCCGTCTCGACCATGCGCCAGTACAACATTCGCCGCCTGCCGGTGGTCGATGGTGACAACCTGGTGGGCATCGTCTCCCTCGGCGACCTGGCGATCGAGAAGGATCCCTCGTCGGCCTTGGCGGACATCAGCAAGGCCCCTTCCAACAACTAACCCCCCTCGGCCCTTCGGGGAACCGAGAGAGAGAGAGAGAGTTTCCTCCCCCAAACGCAGTGAGGGTAAGGGGAGGTGTCGCCGCAGGCGACGGAGGGGCTAGGCGAGGGCGACGAGCTCGAGGAGGGAGTCGTCGAAGTAGTGGCTCTTCCCCTCTGGCATCAAGATGGCCCGTTCCGGCCCGAGCGAGGCGACGAAGTCGGTGTCGTGGCTAACGAGGATGATCGTTCCCTCATAACG
>JAICGW010000007.1 GCA_025922945.1 Acidimicrobiia bacterium
CCGGACCGCGGCCCAGGGGTTCGTCGGATTCGGGATCGGCGGGCTTTCGGTGGGGGAGAGTCCGATCGAGCGAGCGAAGGCCCTGGCGGCGGTTATGCCCCAACTGCCGCCGGGCAAAGCGAGATACGTGATGGGTTTAGGCGACCCTGTTGGTGTGCTCGAGGCAGTGGCCGAAGGAGCCGATCTTTTCGACTGTGTGTGGCCCACTCGCCTGGCCCGCCATGGACGGGTGCTCACCAGCAACGGCGACTTCAACCTGCGGCGGGCCGAGAACGCCGAGGATGATCAGCCTCTTGATCCCGAATGCAAATGCCACACTTGCCGGCGTCACCATCGGGCCTACCTCCGTCATTTGCTGATGACCAATGAGCTGACCGCATTTCGACTCACCTCGATTCACAACCTCACCTACACGATGAAGCTCATGGTTGATGCCCGAACTGCGATCGAGGCGGGGCGTTTCGCGGATTTCCTGGCGGATGCCAAAAGGCGTCGCCGGATCGACCATGAGGAGGGGCCGCCGCAATGACGCACGGTTCCGAAGGGCCGCTGCTCGATTGGAATTCGGCCTATGTGGACAACTGGGCGCCCTGGGACATCGGGCGGCCACAACCGGTCTGGATCGACATTGCCGACGAGATCACCTCGCCAGTCCTCGACAGTGGTTGTGGGACCGGCGAGCACGCCCTGATGCTCGCCGAGCGGGGTCATGAAGTGGTGGGGATCGACATCTCTCCCCGAGCTATCGAACTGGCAAGGGAAAAGGCGACCCAGCGGGGACTAGACGCCGATTTTCGCGTCGGTGACGTCCTCGAGCTCGACCGTCTCGGGCAGCGATTCGCCACGGTCATCGACTCAGCGGTATTCCATGTATTCGGCGACGTCGACCGCGCGCGATACATCAAGAGCTTGGCCTCGGTCCTCGACCCGGGAGGAATTCTCTTTCTCCTGGTCTTCTCCGAGCACACACCCGGTGCGGATGGACCCCGGCGAGTAACCCAAGCAGAGTTGCGGATGGCCTTTGCGAATGGCTGGGACGTGCGCCAGATCGAGCCCGCTTTGATCGACGTGCGGGAGGACTACGGCCTTGACCCTGCTCGCGCATGGCTCGCTCGCATCGCCAGAACCGCCGCCAACCCTCCTGCAACTTAGTTTTCTCGGCCCTTCGGGCTAAGCTCGCCCGGCTCCGTTGGTTGTTCCATTTCCGAGGTTTTCCCGTTGATCGACATGCTTTTCCTATCCACCGCGCCTGCCACCGGCAGCCCCATCGGCAGCTTTGTGTTCCTGGCGGTGATGCTGGCCGTCTTCTATTTCCTGATCCTGCGTCCCCAGAGAGCACGAATGAGGGCCCAGCAAAACCTCAGCGCATCGTTAGCCGTGGGTGACCGGGTGCAGACGATCGGCGGCATTCAAGGAATAGTGCGCTCGCTCGACGACGACTCCGCCGTCATCGAGGTAGAGCAGGGCCGGATCCGCGTGGCTCGCCGGGCAATCAGCAGCAAGCTCGAACCCAAGGAGTAATCGAGTTGCGGCGGCGGTTGATCGGGCTCGCGCTCGTCCTTTTGATCGCGTGGGGTGGCCTGGCCGCATTGGTGAACCAGGGCATTCTCCCCAAGTTGGGACTTGACCTTCAGGGCGGCACGTCGGTCGTCCTCACCGCTCCGCCCGGCACGGACCAAGACGTTCTGGCGCAGGCAGTCGAGATCATGAGGCGCCGGATCGAGGACGTGGGAGGGGTGGCCGAGCCGGATATCGCCATTTCGGGCGGCAATACCGTCCTCGTCCAGCTTCCTGGGGTGGAGGACGAGGAGCGAGCCCTCGACGCCATCGGACAAACCGGCCAGCTCTCGTTTCGACCTGTGCTGGCGGCAACCCCCGGAAACGAGGGTCCCCTGGTTACCACCACCACTGCCGGGGAAACGACCACTACCGAGGCAGCGACTACCACCGAAGCGACGACCACCACCGCGGCGCCCACTACAACCACCACCCTTCCCCCGAATGTCGACCCCGAGACCGGTCTCACGCTGGTCGACGACCCAGCCGCCGCCACTGCTTATCTGCCGGGCACCATCACCTCGGTCATCGGAGAGATCCCCGCGGTTCTGACCGTTGGACCAGCACAATTGGTGGGAAGCGATGTGGCAGATGCCGTACCCGGCTTCAACCCCTCCAACGCCCAATGGGTGATCAACCTCGACCTTACCTCCGAGGGAGCGGACAAATTCGCCGAGATGACCGCCGCCGCCGCCACCCAGTCGCAGGGAAGCCCGCAACGACAAATAGCCATCGTTCTCGACGGTGAGGTCATCGCCTCTCCGGCCGTGGCAGCCGACGTGGGGGCCGAAGGTATCACCGGGGGAAGGGCGCTCATCACTTTTGGCGCCGCTACCACCGATGAGCAGGTAGCCAAAGACACAGCAGCCATCCTCCGCTATGGATCCCTGCCCGTTTCCTTCGAACGGTCGCAGGTGCAAAAAGTCTCGGCCACGCTCGGTTCCGATTCGCTGCGGGCGGGGCTCATCGCCGGTTACATCGGCTTGGCATTGGTAGCGATCCTTTTACTCGCCTATTACCGGATGATGGGGGTAGTAGCGATCGTTGGCATCACTGTCTTCGGAGGACTGCTGATTTCAACCTTTGCTCTTCTCTCCCGCTTGCAAGGCCTGACACTCACTTTGGCTGGTGTGACCGGGGTGATCATCGCCCTCGGAATCGCGGCTGATTCCTACATCGTTTACTTCGAGCGCATCAAGGAAGAGATTCGGGCCGGCCGCAATGTTCGGTCGGCGGTGGATGAAGCATTCCGCCACGCCTTTCGGACCATCCTCACCGCCGATGCCGTTTCCATCCTCGGGGCGGGCCTGCTCTGGTTCTTGTCGGTGGGCCCGGTGAAGGGCTTTGCTCTCTCTTTGGGTCTCGCCACCTTGATCGACATCGTGGTGGCACGTTCATTCACCCGTCGCGCCATCTATTTGCTGGCCCGAACTCCTCTCGGGGAAAAGGGATGGCTTTCGATCCGTAGGACGGCCCAATGAGTTTCTTGAAGAGGCTTTCTCGGGGAGAGACGAATTTCGACTTCGTCGGCAAACGGCGACTCTGGTTTCAGATCTCGGCCTTCTTGATCCTGATCTCGCTCGGGTTCGTCGGGTTCCGGGGCCTCAATCTCGGGATCGAGTTTCGAGGAGGAACCACCATCAATTCCCCGAATGCCACCGGGGCGACGATCGAAGAGTTACGACTACTTACCGACGAAGCGGGCGTGGAAGGAGCCGTAATCCAGTTGGTCAACGATGGTCAGGCGGTGCGCCTGCAGACACCGGCTTTGGAGCCGGAGGTGGAAGGTGAACTGATCGATGACGTCGCGGCGCTGACGGGAACGGAGCGATCCGAAATCTCGATCGATTCGATCGGCCCCAGCTTTGGAGCCCTGATCCTTCGCCAGTCCCTCGTTGCCCTCGCGGTGTTCCTGGTCGCAGTGGCGCTTTTCATGAGTTGGCGCCTCGAATGGAAAATGGCCGGATCCGGATTGGCCGCGCTGGTACACGACATGATCATCACCGTGGGCGTCTACTCCATCACCTGGTTCGAGGTGACGCCGGCGACGGTCATTGCCCTCCTCACCATCCTCGGTTATTCCCTTTACGACACCGTCGTGGTCTTCGACAAGGTTTCGGAGCTTGCCGAAGAGGCGGGACCCAAGGAAGACTACGGCGACATCGTCAACCGAGCGATGAATCTCGTTCTGGGCCGTTCGCTCAACACGTCCCTCAGCTCGCTACTCCCGGTCGGTTCGATTCTGTTCGTCGGGTCTCTTGTCTTCGGTGCTTCCTCACTACGCGACTTTGCCCTCGCGCTCTTCGTGGGTCTCGCCGCCAGCACCTATTCCTCGATCTTCGTCGCGGCGCCGCTGCTGGCGGCGTGGAAGAAGGGTGACCCTCGGATCGGCAGTCGGCGGACCAAGGTCCGAACCGGAGCGCGCCCGAGCACCTTGGCCCCCTCGCGCCCGCGTCCGGCCCCGCGGCCGCCCAGGGGTCGGCGCTAGCACTCGGTAGAATCCCGGGGTGAATCTCGCCTCCCTCGTCCGGGACATTCCCGACTTCCCTGAACCAGGCATCGTTTTCAAGGACATCACTCCGGTGCTGGCTGATCATGAGGCGTTCGGCGAGCTGATTGCCGCCCTGGCCGACGCATACCGTCAACTCCCGATCGATAAGGTGGCGGGGATCGAGGCCCGTGGATTCACCCTGGCCGCACCGGTCGCTCTCCAGCTCGGGGCCGGTTTCGTGCCGCTGCGCAAGCCCGGCAAACTTCCCTGGACCACCATCAACCAGGCGTACAACCTCGAATACGGCACCGATGCGCTGGAGATGCATGTCGATGGCATCGGGGCGGGTGAGCAAGTACTCATCGTCGACGACGTGATCGCCACCGGCGGCACGGCTGCGGCGGCCGTGAACCTGATCGAACGGGTAGGCGGCAAGATCGCGGGCCTGGCTGTCTTCATCGAGCTCGGATTCCTCAACGGGCGGGCTGCCATCGACGGAGTTCCGTTTCATGCCCTCATCCGCTACGACTGAGGCCGCTCTCGGCCAGATCGAGGCGGATCACCGGCGCCACTTTCCCGAAGCCGATTTCAAGCTGATCGAGTCTGCATATCGGGTGGCGGAGAAGGCCCACCGGGGACAGGTACGCAAGTCGGGGGACCCGTTCATCACCCACCCCGTGGCTGTTACCGAGATCCTGGCCGAGTACGGCCTTGATTCGACGACTTTGGCCGCCTCGTTGCTCCATGACACCGTTGAGGACACCAACCTCACCCTCGGCCAAATCGAAAAGCAGTTCGGCGCCGAAGTGGCCCAGTTGATCGACGGCGTCACCAAGCTCGATCGCATCCAGTACTCCTCGCCCCAGGAGGCGCAGGCAGCGACCATCCGCAAGATGGTGGTGGCCATGGCCCAGGACGTTCGGGTCTTGCTCATGAAGCTGGCCGATCGCCTCCACAACATTCGAACCGTCTCCGCATTGCGATTGGAAAAGCAGCAGAGGGTGGCTTTGGAGACACTCGACGTATACGTCCCCCTCGCCCATCGACTCGGCGTTCAGGAGATCAAGCATGAGCTCGAGGACCGTTGCTTCGAAATTCTGGAGCCGGGGATTTACGCCGAGGTACAAGCCAAACTCGACGAACGATCACCGGAGCGAGAGGTCTTCATCGAGAAAGTGATTTCGGAGTTGGAGGCGGACCTGAGCGATTCGGGAATCCCGGCCCGGGTCACCGGTCGACCAAAGCACCAATACTCGATCTATCGCAAGATGGTCGAGAGCCAGCGAGGTTTCGAGGAGATCTTCGATCTGATCGGGATCAGGATCATCACCAACGACCTGCGGAATTGCTACGCAGCCCTGGGGTTGGTCCATTCGAAGTGGGTCCCGGTCTCCGGCCGCTTCAAAGACTTCATCGCCATGCCCAAGGTCAACCTCTACCAGAGCTTGCACACGACCGTCATCGGGCCCGATGGCAAACCTCTCGAGATCCAGATTCGAACCGAGGAGATGCACCGGCTGGCGGAGTCAGGGATCGCCGCCCACTGGCGGTACAAGGAAGGCTCGTCGGCAAGTGACGCCCCGTGGATCGGAGATATCCGAACGCTGCTTGAAACCGAGGACCCCGAGGAGTTCCTCGCCAACCTCAAGCTCGACTTCTATCGCGACGAGGTCTTCGTCCTCACTCCGGCTGGGGATGTGAAGGTGCTGCCTCGTTCCGCCACTGCGATCGATTTCGCCTATGCAGTACACACTGAAGTCGGGAACCGCTGCGTAGGGGTTCGGATCAATGGCCGCCTGCTTCCGCTTTCGACGAAACTCGAGTCGGGCGACATCGTCGAGGTGATCCTTTCCAAGGCGGTTGATGCCGGACCCAGCCTCGACTGGCTCAATTCCGTGCGGACGCCAAGGGCGAAGTCGAAGATCAAGGCCTTCTTCTCCCGTGAGCGGCGAGAACAGGCTGTTGGTGAGGGCAAGGAATTGTTGGGGGCAGCCATTCGTAAGGAAGGCCTCGGGCTTACCGCCAACGCCCGCGATGAGTTCCTCGCCCAAATTGCCACCGATCTCGGAAAGACCGACCTCGAGGGTCTGCTGATCGCCATCGGCGATGGTTCGATTCTGGCCTCGACCGTGGTCAATCGGCTGATTCGCCTGGTAAGACCGGATGAGGAGCCAGAGGACCTTCTTGCCCCGCCCCGTCCCCGGAGGCGCCCATCAGCCCCGGGACCGGCGATCATCGTTGAAGGGATGGAGGACATGCTCGTCCATATCGCCCGTTGCTGTGCTCCGGTGCCAGGGGACCCCATCGTTGGATTCATCACCGTGGGTCGCGGGGTTTCGGTCCATCAAGCCGACTGCACCAATATCGCCGACCTCAACGACAGCCGCCTGGTGGAGGTTTCTTGGCCACCGGACCGGGTCGGTACTTTCGCAGTGTGGATCCAGGTCGAGGCCCTCGACCGCACTCGCCTCTTGCGCGATGTCACCGCCGCCATCTCCGACCTCGGTGGCAACATCGTCGCCTCGTCATCGGTGACGGGCAGGGACCGGGTGGCCATTCTTCGCTACGAGGTCGAGCTTTCCGATCCCGGTGCCTTGCCCCGGCTTTTGGCCGATCTGAAAGGGGTAGACGGGGTGTTTGCTTCCTACCGCCTCGTCACCGAGCCCGAGGCTTAGGTGCTGATCCTCACCAGCCCGCTCTGGGTCGCCCAGACCAACACCTACGTGATAGCTAAGGAAAAGGGAGGGCTGGCAGTGGTCATCGATGCGCCCCCCGACGACGACGCCATCGGCCGGCTACTGAACGATCACGATCTGTCTCCGGCGGCCCTGCTGCTGACTCACGGTCACATCGATCACATGGGAGGCGCCGGCCCCTTTCAGCGGCGAACGGGAGCCGCCGTCCACGTCCATCCCGACGACGACTACCTGACACTTGAACCGGCTCGCCAGCTGCAGGGGCTCTTCGGAACGAGCCCGCTCGGTGATTGGGCGCCGCCCGACGTTAGAACCGACCTGATCGATGCCGAGCTCCTTGACTTGGCGGGTTTCGTCCTCGAGGTGCGACACACTCCCGGGCATACTCCGGGCCACTGCTGTTTTTACCTCCCAGCCCAGGAAACCCTCTTTTCGGGCGACCAACTCTTTGCTCGTTCCGTGGGCCGTACCGATCTCCCCGGTGGTGACTGGGAGACGCTGCTTTCTTCGATGAAGAGTCGTGTCCTCGACCTCCCCGACGAGACGCAAGTCCTCCCCGGGCACGGCCCGCAGACAACGATCGGGGCTGAACGCAGGCACAACCCTTTCCTTCAGGGCATCTAATTAGCCTGACCCCTCCGATTGTGAGCCCTTCTCCACCCACGCCCGTTCGACCCCGAACCATGCCGGGGGTGATGGAACTCTTGCCGATGGATCAGGCCGCCTTCCAGGAGATGCTGGACGTCATCAGGAGAGGGTTCGAGAGCTATGGCTTCCTGCCGATTGCCACGCCGACCATGGAGTTGGCCGAACTCCTGTTGCGCAAGACCGGAGGCGAAACCGAACGTCAGGTGTACCTGGCGCAATCGAGTGGAGCTGCCGATCAGGGCGAAGAACCCGAGCTGGCGCTGCGATTCGATCTGACGGTGCCTTTGGCGCGCTACGTAGCCGAACACCGGAACGAGCTCACGTTTCCCTTCCGTCGTTACCAGATGCAGCCGGTCTTCCGCGGGGAGCGTCCCCAGCAAGGGAGGTTCCGGGAGTTCTACCAATGCGATATCGACGTCGTCGGCCAGGACAGCCTCAGCCTCCGCTACGACGCTGAGATCCCGGCCGTGATCAACACCGTGTTCGCCAACCTGGGAATCGGAGAATTCACGATCGGGATCAGCAACCGAAGACTGCTCGCCGGCTTGATGACCGGCCTCGGCTTGGAATCGGACGATGCAATGATGCGCGAGCTTGACAAGCTCTCGCGGCGGGGGCCGGATGAGGTTGTCGCCTCACTCCGCCAGCGCGGGGCATCAGAGACGAGCGCCCAGCGACTGGTGGAGCTGGCGGGACGCGGAGTGGTGACCGGAGAGGCCGCATCGGCTCTGCTCGCGGAGCTGGAAACAACAAGTGGGGCCGGTCTCGCGCAGGGAATCGGCGAGGTCCGGGAGGTGCTGTCGCTGCTGGCGCAGCTGGGGGTTCCCTCCCATCGCTTTGGTCTCGACCTGGGGATCGCCCGCGGCCTCGATTACTACACGGGAACCGTCTACGAGACCACTCTCGTGGCTCACCCCGAGCTCGGCAGCATTTGTTCGGGCGGTCGTTACGACGATCTCGCCGGCCACTACACCGACCGCAGGCTCCCCGGGGTCGGGATCTCGATCGGTCTCTCGCGGCTCTTTTGGCAGCTGCGGGCGGCCGGCATCCTTCCCGCCCCCAAAAGCCCCGTCACCGCGTTGGTTGCCCTGCTTGACGACGAGGGCCTGGAGGCGGCGCTCCAGATCGCGGCTGACCTCCGCACCAGCGGGATCAATACCGAGTCGTCGCTCGAACCGCGCAAGCTCGCCCAGCAGCTGAAGTACGCCGACCGCAGCGGAATCGAAGTAGTGGTGGTGGCCGGGCCCGAGGAGCGGGCGAAAGGTGAGGTCCTGGTCCGCGATCTATCCCGGCAGAGCCAGGAATTCGTCGCCCGGTCCGACGTTGCCGAGGCCGTATCCCGGATGAGAAGCGTGTGAGTTTTCGCACCCATCACGCCCTCGACTGTGCAGATCTGGGTGGGCGAGAGGTAGTGCTGGCAGGCTGGATCGCCCGCCGCCGCGATCACGGAGGGGTTACGTTCATCGACCTCAGGGACGCGTCGGGTCTGGTGCAGATCGTGGCGGATCCCGAACTGCTCCCCGTCGTCGAAGAGCTGCGGATGGAGTTCTGTATCCAGGTAGCAGGGGAGGTGCGACCTCGCCCGGAGGGCACCGTCAATCCTGATCTGGCCACGGGAGCCGTGGAGGTGGCGGCGCATACGATCGAGGTGCTCAGCCCTGCTGACACCCTTCCCTTCATGCTCGACGATCGCACCGACCTCGACGAGCGAACCCGGCTCGAATTTCGCTATCTCGACCTGCGCCGGCCGCGCATGGCCGCCAACCTCCGGGCCCGCTCGGACGCCGTCGCCGCCATTCGCCGAACGCTCGATCGACTGGGGTTTCTCGAGATCGAAACCCCCACCCTGGTGCGCTCGACGCCGGAGGGAGCTCGCGACATGCTGGTGCCATCACGGCTCCGGCAGGGCGCGTTTTATGCCCTGCCCCAGTCGCCGCAGCTGTTCAAGCAGCTGCTGATGGTGGCGGGGGTCGAGCGCTACTTCCAGATCGCTCGCTGCTATCGCGACGAGGACACCAGGGCGGATCGCCAGCTCGAGTTCACCCAACTCGACTTAGAAGGAGCGTTCTGGTCGGAGGCCGATGTTCAAGCCGCAGTGGAACTCACCGTGGCCGCCGCAGTCGAGAGCCTCCGCGGCCACAAGCCCCCTCTCCCCTTCCGACGTCTGACCTGGCACGAGTCGATGGACCGATACGGGGTTGATAAGCCGGACTTGCGCTTCGGCATGGAGATCGTCGACCTGGGGAAGGTGTTCTCCTCCACCGACTTCCGGAGCTTTGCGTCCGTTCTGGAAGACGGCGGAGTGGTGCGAGGCATCAACGCCGGCACCCGTGAGTTTCCTCGCTCCAGCGCCGACCGGCTCACCGAATTGGCCAAATCCTGGGGGGCGACGGGACTGGTGTGGCTGGTGGTGGAAGAAGGGGGCACCGTTCGATCCCCGGTTGCCAAGTTCTTGAGCGAGGCTGAGATCAGCTTGATGATCAGGGACCTCGGCGCCACCGCCGGTGACGTCCTCCTGCTCGTAGCCGGGGAGTGGTCAACAGCCGTGTCCGTGCTGGGACAGCTACGGCTGCAGCTCGGTCGACCCGAAACCCATGAGGACCTCGAATTCCTATGGGTGACCGACTTTCCGATGTTCGAGCAGGGCGAGGAAGGCTTGACCTTCCTCCACCATCCCTTTACGTCGCCCCAGGACCTGAAGGTGATGGAGGAACGCCCCCTCGAGGCTCTCGCTCGCGCCTACGACGTCGTGGTCAATGGCGTCGAACTGGGTTCCGGATCGATTCGAATCCATGACCCCAATGTGCAACGTCGTGTCTTTGACATCCTCGGAATCTCGCCTCCCGAACAGGAGAGCCGCTTCGGATGGTTCCTGCGGGCGCTCCGCTACGGGACGCCCCCTCACGGTGGATTCGCCTTCGGGATCGACCGGTTGGTCATGGTGCTCCAAAACGAAGCCAACATCCGGGAAGTGATCCCGTTCCCCAAGACTCAATCAGGGCAGGATCCCATGGCCGGCAGCCCCACGATGGTCGAGGAGTCCCAACTTCTCGAGCTCGGCCTTGAGATCGCCGACGATGACTGATCTCTTCGGGGCGCGGGCCGAAGAAACGCTGCGATCGGTGGCTCAATTGGCCACCAGAATGCGCCCCCAGACCCTCGATGAGGTAGTAGGTCAGCCCGGCTTGTTGAAAGCGGGTGCGGCGTTTCGACGGATGATCGAGAGCGGGCGTCCGGTTTCAATGATCCTTTGGGGTCCGCCGGGGACAGGCAAGACCACACTCGCTCGCCTGGTCGCGGCCCACACCGATGCGGCCTTCGAGACTTTGTCTGCTACCTCCGCGGGCGTCAAAGACGTGCGCGAGGTTTTGGGGAGGGCTCGCCAGCGCTTGGAGACCGACGAGCGGCGGACCGTCCTCTTCCTCGATGAGATCCACCGTTTCAACAAGGGCCAGCAGGACTCCCTTCTCCCTGGCGTCGAGGACGGAGTGGTGATCCTCGTCGGAGCAACCACGGAGAACCCCTTCTTCGAGGTCAACTCGCCGTTGATCTCGAGATCGACAATCTTCCGCCTCGACCCCCTTCGCCCCGCCGACATCGAAGTGCTCATCGAGAGGGCCTTGTCGGATTCGGTTTCGGGCCTAGGCGAGAGGGGATTGTCCATCGATCCCGAGGTTCGCGCCGATCTCGCCCAACGGACGGGGGGCGATGCTCGCCTCGCCCTCAACAGTCTCGAAGTCGCCGCGACGCTGGCTCAGGGGAGGGGCGCGGCGACTATCTCCAAGGAGGATGTCGAAGAGGCATTGCAGAGACGAATCATTCGTTATGACAAGACCGGCGATCAGCACTACGACGTCATCTCGGCCTTCATCAAAAGCATGCGGGGCTCGGATCCGGATGCCGCCCTCTTCTGGCTTCATCTGATGATCGGTGCCGGCGAGGACCCCGAGTTCATCGCCCGCCGGATGATCATCTTCGCTTCAGAGGACGTAGGCCTGGCCGATCCCACCGCCCTTCAAATCGCGGTGGCGGCGGCGGACGCTCTCGCTCACGTCGGGCTTCCGGAGGCAACCTACAACCTGACGGAAGCCTGTATCTACCTCGCGACGGCAACCAAATCGAATTCGGTAGCCCGGGCGATCAGTGCTGCTAGCGAGGCCGTCGCCACCACCAATTCGCCGCGGGTGCCGCTGCACCTCCGCTCCAGTGGCGGCAAGGGCTACCGCTATCCACACGACCACCCCGGCGGCGTGGTTGAACAGAGCTATTGGCCCGAGGGGTCCGATCCTCAGATCCTGTATAGGCCGGGATCAGAGGGCGCCGAGGGAGAGTTGGCAGCCCGGTTGGAGGAAGCCGACCGAGTGATGAAAAAGGAAAAGCGCTGAAGCTTCGCCGCCCCTGGGGGCTCGTCTTTCTCGGGGCCTGCGCGTTGGCAGCCAGTCCGACGTCGGTACCGGAACCGCCGACCTCGGTGGTGACCCCCGCCAACACTTCAGTCGTGCCAGCCCCGACCACGACATTGGCTCCGACCACGACCTTGGCCCCGACCACAACCTTGGCGCCGACCACAACTTTGGCCCCACTGCAAGGCCTGGGCCTCGAAACGGTCATCTCGGACTTGCTGCAACCGATACTGCTGCTCAGTCCACCGGGTGATTCCCGTCGCTTCGTTCTCGAACGGACCGGGGTCATTTCCATCCTTGATGAACAGGGGGTAATCGCCGCGGAGCCTTTCTTGGACCTCTCCGATCGCGTCAACAGCGGTGGCATCGAGCAGGGGCTATTGGGGATGGCGTTTCACCCTGACTTCGCCACCAACGGCCGCTTCTTTGTCTACTACTACCGGCTCTCGGCCGAACAAACCCAGCTCTCGGAATTCGCATTGTCAGACGACCCGAGTCGGGCCGACGCTGGGTCCGAGCGGCCGCTGCTCACCTTCGACAAGCCGACGAGCCGACACAACGGCGGGATGCTCCTGTTCGGCCCCGATGGCAATCTCTGGATGTCGCTGGGTGAGGGCGGAGCGGCATCTGTCAACTCCCAGGACCCTTCGCGCCTTCTTTCGGCGATTCTCCGGATCGACGTGGACGCAGGTGATCCGTACGGCATCCCCGCCGACAATCCTTACCGGGAGGGGGGAGGGGCACCGGAGGTCTGGGCGAAAGGGCTTCGCAATCCCTGGCGCTTCACCATTGATGAGGACCTTCTGTACATCGCCGATGTCGGACACTCCGATTACGAAGAGATAGACGTCGTACCTTTGTCGGGCGCGCCGTACAACTTTGGCTGGCTCCGGATGGAAGGAACTCATTGCTTTCAACCCGGCTGCGATCCGGTCGCCGAGGACCTCACGCTTCCGGTGCTCGAGTACACCCATGACGAGGGTTGCTCGATCACCGGCGGCTTCGTTTATCGAGGGGAAGCCATACCGGAGCTCGCTGGACACTATTTCTATGCCGATTGGTGCGGGGAGTGGATCCGCTCTTTTCGGTACGAGGATGGCGAAGTCCTCGATCACCAGCTTCGATTCGAGGACGCCGGCCAGATCAACAGCTTCGGAGTCGATTCGTCCGGAGAGCTCTACATCCTCACCTACGAGGGAGAGGTGAAGAAGATCATCCCCCTGCGGTGACGGTCCCCCCAAACACCCGCTGCGCTCGCCGGGGGGAGAGACAGTCGGGAGGGGGGAACCGGTACCCTGCCAACGAATGGATTCCCATCAGATCAGGAAGGCTTTCACCGATTTCTTCGTGGCACGCGATCACGTTTTGCGTCCTTCTGCCTCTCTGATTCCCACGGACCCGACCCTGCTGCTGAACAACGCCGGCATGGTCCCGTTCAAGCCCTATTTCCTGGGCGAGGAGACCCCTCCGTGGAAGCGCGCAGTTTCGGTGCAGAAGTGCGTCCGCACGATCGATATCGACATTATCGGCACGACCCAGCGCCATCTCTCGTTCTTCGAGATGCTGGGCAATTTCAGCTTTGGCGACTATTTCAAGGAAGCCGCCATCTCCTGGGCCTACGAGTTCGTGACCGAGAAGCTGTCGCTCGACCCGGAACTGCTCTGGTTCACCGTTCACCACACCGATGACGAAGCGCGTCAGATCTGGATCGACCAGGTTGGCGCTCCCCCGGACCGCGTGCAGCTCGGTGGGGAGGACAACTTCTGGCAAATGGGAGTGCCGGGACCGTGCGGACCCTGTTCGGAGATCTTCTACGACAAAGGCCCCGAGTATGGAGCGTCCGGCGGGCCAATCGGAGGTGGAGAGGACCGCTACGTCGAGATCTGGAACCTGGTCTTCATGCAGAACATCCAGGACGAGCCATACCATGTCATTGGCGATCTTCCCCAAAAGAACATCGACACCGGAATGGGGCTTGAGCGCACGGCCGCGGTCCTCCAGAAGGTCGATTCCGTCTTCGACATCGACGCCCTCGGTTTCATCATTGCCGACGCCGCAGAGAACCTAAGTGTCGCCTATGGGCGATCAGAACCCATCGATGTCTCGCTCCGAATCCTGGCCGATCACGCTCGCACCATCACCACCCTGATCGCCGACGGCGTGGTCCCCTCCAACGACGGTCGCGGCTACGTGTTGAGACGGGTTCTGCGACGCGCCGTTCGCCGGGCCTGGCAGTTGGGAAGCAAGGAATTGATCACCCCGCAACTCGTTGAAGCCACCACCGCGGTCCTGGGTCCCTCGTGGCCCGACCTGGTGGAGAAAAAGGACCTCGTCATATCGGTGGTCGAACGCGAAGAGGAACGGTTTCGAAGAACGCTGCAATCCGGCGTCGCCCTCCTTGAGTCTGAAATCTCCTCCCTGGAAGAGGGCAAGCCGCTGAGCGGCTCCACCGTTTTTCGGTTGCACGACACCTACGGTTTTCCGATCGAATTGACCACCGAGATCGCTTCCGAGCGAGGCGTTGAGGTAGATCGCGAGGGATACGACGCCGAGATGGACCTGCAACGTCAGCGTGCCCGCCGGGCGTGGAAGGGCGGCGACGAGGCTGCCAGCGCCGAGTTCTATCGGGCGATTCTCGACGAAACCGGTCTCACCACCTTCATCGGCTATGAGTCAGAAGTTGGAAGCGGCCGCATCCTGGCCTTGACCCGTGAGGGCGAGCTCACCGAGCGCGTGGAGGAGGGCCAGGAGGTGGAAGTCTTCGTCGACGTAACTCCGTTCTACGCAGAGTCAGGAGGACAGATCGGGGATTCCGGTGTCGTCACCACTGCCACCGGGTCGGTTGAAGTCCGCGATACCCGCCACGCCCTCCAGGGCCTGCACGGCCATCGCGGTCGGGTCCGAAACGGTTATCTGGGTGTGGGTCAGGACGCTGATCTCGCGATCGACAGTCCCCGACGCGAAAAGATTCGCAAGTCCCACACGGGCACCCACGTTTTGCACTGGGCACTCAGAAACGTTCTGGGCGACCATGCTCAGCAAGCCGGCTCCCTCGTCGAGGCGGGACGGCTTCGGTTCGACTTTTCTCATTTCTCGGCGGTTGCTCCCCAAGAACTGGCTGAGATAGAACGCCAGGCCAACCAGAGGCTGATCGAAAACGGGGCGGTCTCCACCACCATCACCAGCAAGGAGGAAGCTACCGAAGCCGGCGCGCTTGCCTTCTTCGGTGATAAGTACGGCGACATCGTTCGCCTGGTGAAGATCGGTCATTTCTCGGTCGAGCTCTGTGGAGGCACTCATACCCACACTGCGGGCCAGGTAGGGCCCCTGGTGGTCACCACGGAGTCGTCGATCGGCTCGAACATCCGACGGGTAGAGGCTCTGACGGGGGAGTCCGCCTATACCCAGCTCATGGGATGGCGGGAGGGATTGACGAGCATCGGCCAGCTGTTGCGGGCTTCTCCGGCCGAGGCGCCCGATCGAGTTCGAGCCCTGTTGGCCCGGATCGAAAGGCTGGAAGATCAGCTCGCTTCTTATCGGCAGCGAGATCGGGACACCCTGGCGTCCGAGCTGGCCGCCGGGGCCACGAAGATCGGAGACCACTATCTGGTCGTCGACAAACCGGCGGGCCTGTCACCAGAACAGCTCCGGCTCCTCGCTATCTCGGTGCGTGATCGGCTGAAGTCGGCGGTTGTGATCCTCGGCTCGAGCACCGACGGCAAGGGTTCGCTGGTCGGCGCGGTGTCCGCTGGTCTGGTGAGCGGCGGCGTATCCGCGGCCGATCTGATCGGTGTCGGTGCCCGGCTCCTAGGAGGCGGGGGGAGTCGCGACCCCGCGCTCGCCCAGGCGGGAGGACCCCACGGAGAGCGGCTGGGCGAGGCGCTCGATCAGGTCCACGAGGCGGCTGCTGCCGCGCTCGCGCACCGGTGAAAGGTCGGGCGCTCGGACTCGACTTCGGCCACAAGCGGGTGGGGGTGGCGATCTCGGATGAGCTTTGGATCGCTGCCCATGCGCTGACGGTCCTTCCGCGCGGGGAGGCGTCTGCGCGCGTGGCCGACCTGGTGCAGGAGTACGGGGTGACCCAGATCGTGATCGGACTTCCCACCACCCTCTCCGGACAGGAGGGCCGATCCGCCATCGCCGCGCGCCAATTCGGGGACGAGATCGAGGAGGTGACCGGCCTCGCGATCACCTGGGTGGACGAGCGCTTCACGTCAAAAGATGCCGAGCGGGTGATGCTCGAGGCAGGAACGCGGCGCCGGGTACGACGGACGAACCTCGATAAAGTCGCCGCCGCCGTTATCCTGCAGTCATTCCTGGACCGTCCCCGATGACGCGTTTTCCACCATGAATTCTTGGTCTTCTCTTCTTCAATCACGTTGGTTGCGGGTCCTCTTGGGCCTGGGGATAACGGCTCTCGTGGTCGTCATTGCCGCCACTGGCCTCGCCCGTCTGGTGGGGGGGTCGCTCGAAGGGGCGGCCGAGGAGTCGTCAGTCGTCTCGGTCGAACCCGGACAAGAGGTCGAAGTCACGATCCCTCCTGGCTCCAGTGCCCGGGCAATCGCCACCCTTCTCGCCGCCGAAGGTGTAATCGATAGCGCCAACGAATTCGAGCTCACGGTCCGGGACCAGGGCATCGCCAACCAGTTGCGCGCGGGTACCTATCGGTTCCTGACCGGCAGCTCCATCGACGACGTCCTCCCGCTGCTCTTGCGGGGGCCGATCGCCGATGCGTACCGGGTAACGATCCCGGAAGGATTGCGGGTGACCGAAATCATCGACATCCTGGTCGAGGCATCGGGCCTTCCCCGGGGCGACTTTGAAACTGCCCTCTCCCAGGGCGGTGTGCTCACCGAGCTGCGGACGATGCCGGCCGCCCCCACACTGAGCGACTGGGAAGGATTGCTTTTTCCCGACACCTACGAGTTCTTGCGAGAATCGCCCGCCTCACGCATCTTGCAGGTCCTCACCGACACCATGGAAGAGCGGGTCGGCTCGGTTGACTGGACCCGGCTCGCCGACAGTGGGTTCGACGTCTATCAGGGCATGACCATTGCCTCATTGATCGAATCCGAGGTCCGAGTTGCCGACGAACGCGAACTCGTCTCGAGTGTGATCTTCAACCGTCTTGCCGAAGGGATGCCCTTACAGATCGATGCCTCGGTGCTCTACGGCCTCGGCACCCGCGACCCGGCCCTCTTCAACAACGAGTCGGAGAGCCCCTACAACCTCTACAAGTATCCGGGCCTCCCACCGACTCCGATCGGGGCTCCCGGACGAGCCTCCCTGGAAGCAGCCGCCAATCCCGCCGAGAGCGCGTTCTATTTCTACGTGCTCTCCACGCCTGAAGGCGGTCACGCCTTCGCCGAAACCTACGACGAGCATCTGGCGAACATCGAGCGGTCCCGCCAAGCCGGCATCATTCCCTGAAAAAGCTCAGACTCGCCTTGGTGGGCGACCCGGTCTCTCATTCACGGTCGCCGGCAATCTTTCGGGCTGCCTTCGAGGCCGCAGGTATCGATGGCGAATACACCGCTCGCGAAGTGGACTCCGAAGGCTTGCGTCAGGCGTTCGAACATCTGCGCCACGGCCGTCTCGACGGCTTCAACGTCACCATGCCTCATAAGGCGGAGGCCTTCTCGCTTTGTGATCGAGTCGAACCAGAGGCGGAAAGAGCTGGTTCGGTGAACACCGTGGTCCGCGAGGGCAGAGAAGCGGTCGGCCATTCCACCGATATCGCCGCCGTCAGAGACTGCTGGCGGACGATGCCCGATGCGGGACCAATCCTTATTCTCGGCGCCGGTGGGGCGGCGGCGGCGAGTGCAGTCGCTCTCGAAAACCGGGGGACCCTCTATATCGCCTCCCGTAGCTTTGGCAGTGGTTCGGCACTTGCTGATCGGTTGGGTATCGAGCTCGGAGAGGTGCACTGGGGAGTCCCGGTGGTAATGGCGAAGGTGGTGAACTCGACCCCGCTGGGGATGAAAGAGGAGACGTTGCCCGAGGATGTTCTCGCCCTGGCGTCCGGACTGCTCGACATGCCCTACGCCGCCGCCCCGACGCCTGCGGTGGCAAGGGCCCGGGAACGAGATATCCCGGTGGTTGATGGCTTGGAGCTCCTGCTAACGCAAGCCGGGCACGGATTTAGGCTTTGGACCGGTATGGCCGCACCCTTGGACGCCATGCGTCAAGCAGTGGGAAATCCCTAAAGCAATGGGTTCTGGGGGCCGAATTCACTGATGAATACTGGAAAAACGCCGCGAAGGAAGGTTTGGCGAAATGTCGTTGACTGGGCACATTGATGTTTTCCCCTTGGAGGAAGTTCTCCGCTTGCTAGCGCGTTCGTACAAGAGCGGTTGCTTGCGGGTTGACGCTCCCGACCTCCACGGTCGCGTTTTCATGAATGGCGGATCGGTTACTTTCGCCACCGTTGGCAGCGACGAAGATCTTCGGCGCCAGTTGATCAATTCCAAGGTGGTTAGCGAAGACGCCATCAGGGCGGCCGAGGTAGGCGGGCGTTCGCTTTCGGATTCCACCGCCCCTTCCGGACTCTCTGACTTCTTCCGCGAGGAAGTCATCGAGAGCCTCTATCGCATCCGCAAGCCCGGTCGAGGCCAGTTTGTTTTCAATGTGGACGTGGCCCCTCGCTACCGCAGCGAGCAGGCCTTCGACGTCGAGATGTGCATCTCCGAGGCGGACCGGCGAGCGGTCGAGTGGGCCGACATCGAGTCGGTGATCCCCACGATCGACGAAAGCGTTCGGATAGTTGGTGAGGCACCCAACAACGAACCCGTCACCCTCGCCCCCAACACGTGGAAGCTCGTTGCCAACTTCGATGGCACGTCGTCTATTCGTGCCCTCGCCGACCGCTTGGGTGCGGGTCGCTTCCGAACCGCCAAGGACTTGGCCGCACTGGTTCGAGCGGGACTGGTCGAGGCCGTACGCGCTCCCGAGCCTGCTGCGGCCCCGCCAAGCCCCAGCTATTCATACGCCGGGTACGAGACCTCGATGCCCTCCGAGCCCACCGAACCGCCTTCAGAGCACGAGGAGCCGGAGCCCTCGTACGAACCGACCTATGGCGAGCCCGAACCCGAGGTTGTCCGGCCGGAACCCAAGGAAGCCGACTTCAACCGCAGCTGGTGGGCCGAAGCGGTCCCGGCCGAGTCGACCGCCGAGGAGACTCCGGCCGACTCCGAGGAAGGCGAGGAGGCCCCAGCCGGCTCCGACTCCTTCTTGGATCGGGTCTTCTCCCAGCTCAACGAGAACCCCGAGGGTCAGGGCGGAACCAGCCAGGTTCCTTCCCATGGATTCCTCAAGCGGCGCCGCATGAGCTCCGTCGGTCTCGACGACTAAGCGCTGCCGCCAGCCCCTCCGGCCGTAAGGTCTCGCTCCGTGATTCTCTTGATCGCGGCGCTCGGAATCCTTCAAGGCCCCGTCCTCCATCGCTTTGCAGTGGCGGTCGGCGCCGACCGGCCTTTCAGAACCCCGGTAGGAGATCCCCCCGTTCAAGAAGACGTTCGGGGCTGGCGCTGGCGAGAGCTCGGACTATCGATTCTGGTCGGCCTCGCCTACTGGGGGATGGCCAACACCCTGGGGCTCACCCCCGTCCTTGTCGCCCATCTGATAATGGTTTCGCTGACCGCCATGCTGGTGGTCACCGACCTTGACCACTTCCGGATACCCAATCGCCTCCTCTACCCCGGGGGAACCATCTCCATGGGGCTCTTGGCGGGAGCGGCTGTGATCGAAAACCGAACCTTGTCGCTACGACCGGCGTTCATCGGGGCGGCGGGCTATTTCACGCTCCTACTGCTTGTGTACCTGGCGGCCCGCGGCGAAGGTTTTGGTTTTGGTGACGTCAAGCTCGCCGTTCTGCTGGGGTTCTTCGCCGGCTTCCATTCCTACCGCACCCTCGCCTACTCCTTATTCATCACCTCGCTCCTGGGAGGAATCCCGGCGTTGATCTTGCTGGCGATGGGAAAGAGCCGGAAGACCGCTATCCCCTATGGGCCTCCGCTGATTTTCGGAACCTGGGCGGCAATCATCGCGACGCCCCACCTGCTCGGCTGACCGCCGCTTCGCCGCACCCGAAGGGGAGGAGAACCCGGTGTCCCTACCATCGGCGGGTGCTCCGATTTCTCACTGCCGGCGAATCGCACGGCCCGGGCCTGGTGGCGACGATCGAAGGATTACCGGCTGGCCTCGAGGTCGAAGTCGAGGGGCTCCAGCATGAGTTAGCGCGACGGCGGCTGGGGTTCGGGCGGGGCCCGCGGATGAAGCTCGAGAAGGACGAGCTCGAGATCCTGGGGGGAGTGCGCCACGGCACCACGCTGGGGTCGCCGGTGGCCGTGATCATCCGCAACACCGAATGGCCCCGTTGGCAGCAGGCCATGAGCCCCGAGCCGCAGGAAGAACCCGAAGAGGACACCCAGACCGGCCGCAAGCTGACGGCACCGCGACCCGGACATGCCGATTTGGCGGGAATGATGAAGTACGACCGTCGGGACGCTCGCGACATCCTCGAACGGGCGTCGGCTCGCGAGACCGCCGCCCGGACCGTCGTGGGATATCTGGCCAAGCAGCTTCTCCGCACGATCGAGGTCGAAGTTCTCTCCCACGTCGTGGCAATCGGCAAGGTCACCGCCCCCGAGTCTCCGCTCCCGACTCCGGCGGACCTCGAGCAGATCGACGCCTCGGAGGTCCGCTGTTTCGATCCCGATGCCAGCGCCGCCATGATCGGTGAGATCGAAGCTGCGAGAGCCGATCGCGACACGGTCGGGGGCGTCGTCGAGGTTCTGGCATACAACGTCCCCCCCGGTCTCGGGAGTCATGTCCACTGGGACCGGCGAATCGATGGTCTGCTGGCGGGGGCTCTCATGTCGATACACGCCATCAAGGCAGTCGAGATCGGGGATGGGTTGGAGACCGCTCGCCGCCGCGGCACCGAGGCTCACGACGAGATCTACTACGAGGGGGGATTCGAGCGACGGACCAACCGGGCGGGCGGCACCGAGGGGGGAATGACGGTCGGAGGGTTACTACGAGTGCGGGCGGCCATGAAGCCCATCTCCACGGTGCTGAAGGGTCTCGAGACTGTCGACATTGTGACCCACCAATCCGAACGCGCTTTCTATGAGCGATCCGACACCTGTGCGGTACCGGCGGCTGGGGTAGTCGCCGAGCAGATGGTGGCGATCGTCCTGGCTCAGGAATGTCAGCGAGTTTTTGGGGGCGACACCATAAATGACTTTCGCGCCGCGGCCCTGAGCCGCAGAACCCGCCTCGCCGCCTTCTAACCATGCCCCTCTGGCTGATTGGGATGATGGGGGCGGGCAAATCGACCCTGGGAAAGATCATCGCCGAGCGCAAGGGCTGGAAGTTCATCGATACCGACGACGTGGTGATGGAAGCTACCGGCCGCGAAATCACCGAGCTCTTCGCCACCGAGGGCGAGGCGGGCTTCCGGATTCGGGAATCCGAAGCGGTGGCTTCGGTTTCTTCTCACCCTGGTGCCGTGGTGGCTACTGGGGGCGGGGCAGTGTTGCTCTCTGAAAACGTCGACACGATGCGGCGCACCGGGCTGATCTTTTGGCTTCAGGCCGAACCGGCCACGCTGGCCGCTCGCATCGCCTCGGAGAGCAAGCAGACCAGGCGCCCGCTGATTTTCGATGATGACGTCGAACATTCGTTGCGGGGGATTCTCGACGACCGCCAGGGGGCATATCGAGCGGCCGCGGACTTCGCCATCAGCACCGACTTGCTGTCTCCAGAAGAGGCTGCCGACCTCGTTGAGGCGCTGTGGCACGACTGACGATCACACCCGCAGTTCCGAATCAGCTCTCAGAAATCATCATCGGGCACGGACTCCCCGAGCCTCTCCTGCCACCGAGAGAAACGCGAGGGCGAACTGTGGTCCTGCTCTCGCCGGGAGCGTTGGGGCCAGCGGCGGACGCCGCGGCCCGATGCGGTGCCACCGATCAGTTTGTGCTTCCCGACCGGGAAGAGGCAAAGTCGCTCATCGTCGTGAGCCGGGTCTATGAATGGCTGGCCGAACTTGGCCTCGACCGTCACGATACGATCCTCGCCGTCGGTGGGGGGGCCGCTACCGACCTGGCCGGGTTCGTAGCCGCCACCTGGCTCCGAGGCATCGAAGCGGTCTTTTATCCCACCACGCTGTTGGGGGCGGTCGACGCTGCCATCGGCGGCAAAACCGGCATCAACTTTGCCGGCAAGAACCTCATCGGTTCCTTCCATCTCCCCAGCCGCGTCCTGATCAACCTCGACCTCCTGGAGACCCTGCCGGCGACCCTGCGGCTGGAAGGATTGGCGGAGGCCTTGAAGGCCGGATATGTCGCCGACCCGGACTTGGTCGACCTTCTCGCCTCAAGAGGTGAGGAGGTGGCGCTCGACGAGGTGGTGGAGCGGGCGGTCAAGGTCAAAGTGGCCACAGTTGAGGCCGACTATCGCGAATCCGATCGGCGGGCCATTCTCAACTTTGGTCACACGGTCGGGCACGCGGTCGAGATCCTCGCTCCCATGCCCCATGGCCTGGCAGTGGCGGTGGGGATGGTCGCGGCGGCCACCGTTTCCAACGCACGCTTTGGTTTCGACCATCGCCAACTCATCGAGACGATCTTCGGGCTCGGGCTGCCGGTGGCTGCCGCGGGAGTTTCCCTCGAATCAGCACTGCAGCTGATCGCCCGCGACAAGAAGCGATCCGCGGCGGGAGTCAGGATGGTCCTCCTCGAAGCACCCGGATCTCCGGTGGTGGAACCGGTGACTTCCGACCTACTCGAGGTTGGCCTCCGGGCGGTGGGCATCACCTAGTTCCGTCGGCTCGAGCACGATGAGCGGAGATGTCTCCACCCAGAAGTCGATGTCCTGACGCGCCTCGTCGGGGTTCGCGTTCCAGCTCTCTGTTCGGGCCCGGTAGATCACCCGCTCGCGTTCGGCCGGGTCGGTGATCTCGGCGGCCATGGCGGGGACGTCGGCTTGCAATCCACGTTTGAGGTGAATTGTGAAATGAGGATTGGCGATGAGGTTGGCAAGCCAATCTCTGCGGCGTCCGGGCCGTCCGGTGATGTAGTAGCGCCCGTCGAATTGGTGCAGGTAGATCTCGATCCGTCTGCTCTCGCCGGTGCGGGCGCCAACTGTGGTGATGTCAACGATTCCGCCGCGGTCTAGTGCCGCTTTGATGGCTGCGTCCATAGTCGCACGTTAGGTGCTGCCGGCAAGCTCCCTTATTCTGAGCCTCGTGCGCTGGCCATGGCAATCGCAGGCCGAGCCGATCGGAGAACCGATCCGTGCAGAGCTGTTCAGCGTCGAGAGGCTGGAAGAGCATGCTCGCAGCCTCGCCAGGTCCCAGGAGCTGAGTGAAGCGCCGGGAAGATTCCGCCCCATCTCCAGGCGCCTGACGGAAAACGGCCAGGTGCTCCTCGCTGCGTATCGCGAGCTCTCCCGGGCGATCCGCGAGGAAAGCATGCTTACGCCCGCGGCCGAATGGCTGGTGGACAACTTCCATCTGGTCGAAGCACAGCTGGCGGCCGTACGCAAGACTCTGCCGGCTTCCTATTACCGCGAGCTTCCCAAGGTCAAGAGCGGTCATCTGGCCGGGTATCCGCGCATCTACGAGATCGCCTGGGCGTATGTGGCGCATCACGACAGCCGCTTCGAACCGCAAACCCTCGAACGCTTCGTAGCCGCTTTCCAAGAGGAACAGCCTCTCACCATCGGCGAGCTTTGGGCGATGCCCATCGCCATCCGTCTGGTGATGATCGAGAACCTCCGGCGGCTGGCGGAGATGATCATCCAGGCCCGTGGCCAGCGCCGGATTGCCGATGAGATTGCTGATTCTCTGCTCGCGGTGGGTGAGGGCTTCCCCGAGGATGGCCTGCGCCAACTAGGCCGGATGGAGAGGATTCCGCGGGCGATGGCTGTTCAGCTGCTCCAGCGCCTGCGGGACCGCGACCCGAAGACCACGGCCGGGCTGAGCTGGCTGCTCGAACATCTTGCTGGTCTTGGCGTCAGCCCCGACGAGCTCGTCACCGAAGCCCTGCAGCGTCAAGCCGCGACGAACGTGACGGTGCGCAACGTCGTCACCAGCCTTCGCCAGATCTCATCTTTCGAGTGGTCCGAGTTCGTCGAGCGGGTGAGCCTGGTCGATCGCACCTTCTCGGAGGACACCGCCTTCAGAAGCATGAGCTTCGCCACCCGCGACCTCTATCGCCATGTGGTCGAGGAGCTGTCAAAAGGCTCGCATCACACGCAGCTTGAGATCGCCCGCACCGCTTCGGATCTCGCGCGCCAAAGGCCGCGCCGGAGCCGCGAAGCGGACCCCGGATTTTTTTTGATGGACCGCGGGCGGCCGGAATTGGAGTCCGCCATCGCCTTCCGGCCATCGCTGTCGCAATATCTACGTCGTGGCATAAAGCGATGGTCGGCGGCGGTCTATTGGGGATCGATCCTTGCCCTCGCCGTGGTTTTCCTGGCAATTCCATTCGTGAGGACGCTCGAAGCAGGTGAACTATGGCTGGCGTTGCTTGTTGGGCTCTTGGGCTTCTTCCCGGCCACCGACCTCGCCGTCAGCGTCGTCAATCGACTCGTGACCGGCTTCGTTCGACCGGGGATGCTCCCGGCACTCGATTTGGCCGAAGGCCCTGATTCCGAGTCGAAGACCATGGTGGCGATCCCCGTGATGCTGACCGGGGCGGGCCAGGTCGACGAACTCATTGATCGGCTTGAGGTCCATTACCTCGCCAATCCCGACGGCGAGTTCCGATTCGCTCTCGTGTCCGACTATCGCGACGCCGAGGACGCCAACCACATATCGGACACCGAGCTTTTCAAATTGGCCACCTCGGGGATTGCCCGCCTCAACGATCGGCATCCGTTGGCGGGTGAGCCCCGCTTCTATCTCTTCCAGCGTCATCGGCTCTTCAACCCCAGTGAGGGCCGACACATGGGGTGGGAGAGGAAACGAGGAAAGCTCCATGAGCTCAATCGTCTGCTGCGCGGGGCGAGCGACACCACGTTCCAGCCCGATACCGAGGCCCCGCGAGGAGTTCGCTACGTCATCACCCTCGACGCCGACTCCCGCTTGCCTCCGGCAGCTGCGACCCGGCTGGTGGCCACCATCACCCATCCTCTCAATCAACCCGTCTTCTCACCTTCCTTGGGTCGGGTGACGGACGGATACGGCGTCCTGCAACCCCGGGTGACTCCCTTCTTAAGTGCAGACGGCACCTCGTTCTACCAACAGGCGTTCTCACCACCGGCCGGAGTCGATCCCTACGCCGCGGCAGTAAGTGATGTCTACCAGGACCTCTTCTCCGAGGGCTCGTATGCCGGGAAGGGGATCTACGACATCGACGCTTTCGAGGCAGCGCTGGCCGGGAGGGTGCCCGACAACGCCCTGCTCTCGCACGACCTCTTCGAGGGAAGCTTCGCCCGCGCCGGACTGGTTACCAACGTCGAGGTCTTCGAGGAGTTTCCCAGCCACTACGAAGTGGCCATCCAGCGGCAGCATCGTTGGGTGCGGGGGGACTGGCAGCTCCTGCCCTGGATTCTGGGACGAAGGGGCGCGCTCGACGCGGTGGCCCGCATGAAGATGATCGACAATCTTCGCCGCAGCCTGAGCGGGCCGGCGTCGTTCGCCCTCGTGCTGGCCGCCTGCGTTGTTCCCGCGGTTCCGCTCTGGGCTTCGGTGGCTCTCGTCATCGCCTCATTGGCGTTCCCGGCCCTGCTTCCCCTCCTGGAGCGATTGGTCCCGCGCCGGACGACCACGCCCGGAGCGATCAGATTCCAGCGCTGGGTGGGCGATACCCGCCGGGTTCTCGGTCGGATTGGACTCCAGATCTCGTTCCTGGCCTATCAGGCCCTGGTGATGACGGATGCGATCCTCACCACCCTTTGGCGGATGCTGGTGTCGAAACGCCATCTTCTCCGCTGGATGACCTCGGAGGAGGCGGAGAGTCGTTTTGGCTTGGAATTCAAGGAATTCTCAAAGCGAATGGCCCCTCCGGCGATCTTGGGAGTAGCGGCTATCGCGGCCGCCGTCTTGGTGAAGCCCGAATCCCTCTGGGTGGCGACACCGCTGGCCGCTGCCTGGGTGGCGGCACCCTACCTCGCCTACGAAGCGAGCAAGACCAGGCGGCCCGCTCCGACGGCGCCGCTAGAGGTATCCGAGGTGGAGGCGTACCGGTTGCTCGCTCGAAAAACCTGGAGCTATTTCGAGCGTTTCGTGACGGCCGAAGACAACTACCTGCCCCCCGACAACTTCCAGGAGGAGCCCGAGGCGATCGCACATCGGACCTCGCCCACCAATCTTGGCCTTTATCTCCTCTCGGTCCTGGCGGCCAGGGAGTTCGGTTGGATCGGCACCGTCGAGGCGATCACCCGGTGGGAGCAAACGATGGCAGCCATGTTTCGCCTCGAGCGCTACGGGGGCCACTTCCTCAACTGGTACGACACCCGCACCCTCGAGCCGCTGAATCCTCGTTACATCTCCTCGGTTGATTCCGGCAACCTGGCCGGACATCTTCTGGCCCTGTCCCAGGGCTGCCTGCGCCTTGCCGAGCGGCCCTCGGCGCTGGCCTCCGGGGTCCGCGATCTCGCCCTCCTTATCCGCCAGACCGCCGATCAAATGGTCGATCGCCTCGATACCGAGTTCGTCTCCCCCCGCGACCTCGACCAGGCTCTGATCGACCTCTTGGCGGCAAGCGAATCAGAGAGCGATCGGCTGCTAACAGTCGCCGCAGCCGCGGACAACGTCGTTGACATCGTCCAAACCTTGGGGGCAGGGATCGAGACAGGGGAGCTCTCGGAATGGGCGATGGCGCTCGAGAGACTCGTCGAAAGCCATGAGCAGGATCAAGACGTGAGTACCGATGAGATGGAGACCCGACTGCACTCGATGTCCGCTTGGGCGGTCGAGGTGGCCACCGGCATGGACTTCGGGTTCCTGATGGACCGCCAGAACAAGTTGCTCTCGGTTGGTTATCGGTTGAGCGACGGGGCTCTCGACCAAAGCCACTACGACCTGCTCGCCTCGGAGGCTCGATTGGCCAGCTTTGTCGGGATTGCCAAAGGCGACCTTCCTCCATCGCATTGGTTTCTCCTCAACCGTTCGATGACTCCGGTGGGGGCAGACGCGGCCCTCATCTCCTGGTCGGGGTCCATGTTCGAGTACCTGATGCCACACCTGGTAATGGACTCACCCACTGACAGCGTGCTGGACATGACCTATCGAGCGGTGGTGCGACGTCACATCGAATACGGGCGGGAGCGGGGCGTGCCCTGGGGGATCTCTGAAGCCGCATTTGCTGCCCGCGATCTCCAACTCACCTACCAGTATTCCGCCTTTGGCGTGCCCGGTCTGGGATTCGAGCGCGGGCTCTCAGAAGACCTGGTGGTAGCTCCTTACGCGTCGATGCTGGCGGCGATGATCGATCCTCGTCGAGCGCTGCAGAACCTCGAGCGCCTGGCGACCATGGGTGCCCTCGGCCGCTACGGCTACTACGAATCCCTCGACTTTACGCCGTCCCGGTTACCCGAAGACGAGAAGTGGGTGACCGTGAGGGCCTACATGGGACACCATCAGGCGATGTCGATCATCGCCTTGACCAACGTCGTGTTCGATGGCGTCATGCGACAGCTCTTTCATACCGATCCGGCGGTGCGGGCAGCAGAGTTGCTGTTGCACGAGCGGGTGCCCCGTGACGTCGAAGTCGCTCGACCCCGGGCCGAGGAGGTGGCGCTTGCCGCTCATCGGCGAATCGAAGGCGAGGGAGCCGTTCTACACCTCGGGTTGCCGACAGGCCCTCTGCCGGAGACTCAACTGCTCTCGAACGGCCGTTATTCGGTGATGATCACCGACAGCGGATCGGGATACAGCAAGCTCGGCGATCTGGCGGTCACGCGCTGGCGAGAAGACCTGACGCTCGACAACTACGGCACGTTCTTGTTCATCCGAGATGATCTCAGTGATGCGATCTGGTCGGCGGGCTATCAGCCCGCCCGCGTCAACCCCCAGGCCTATCACGTCGAATTCTCCGAGGGAAAGGCGGAGATCAGCCGACGCGATGGAACGCTGCGATCGACTCTCGAGGTGGTGGTTTCGGCGGAAGAGGAGGTGGAGGTTCGCCGTCTCACTCTGACGAACCTGGATAACGCATCCCGGGAAGTCGAAGTCACGTCGTATGCCGAATTGGTGCTGGCGCCGCAATCGTCGGATGACTCCCATCCCGCCTTTTCCAACCTCTTCGTGCAAACGGAGGCGGTGGGCGGCCACGACGCGCTCTTGGCGCACCGCCGGCCACGAGCTGCCGGCGACGAAACTTATTGGGCGGGGCACGTGGTAGCGATCCAAGGCGAAGTTGTGGGCGGCCTTCAATTCGAGACCGACCGGGCCCGCTTTCTGGGTCGGGGCCGGCGCATCCACGAGGCGGCAGCTCTCGATCGGCCACTCTCGAACTCGGTGGGGCGGGTGCTTGATCCGGTCTTGAGCCTGCGGAGGCGGGTCAGGGTGCCGCCGGGGGAAACCGTCCACCTCACCTTTAGCACCGTGGTGGCGACCTCCCGGGAAGAGGCACTCGATCTGGTCGACAAGTTCTCAGATCCGGGGGCGTTCGAGCAGAGTCTGACAGGGTCTTGGACCCAGGCCCAGGTTCGTCTCCACCACCTCGGCGTCACTCCCGAACAGGCCCACCTCTTCCAACAGCTTGCCCAGCGGCTGATCTATGTCGATCCATCAATGAGGGCGCCTTCGGCGACGCTGGCGGCGGCCACTGGCGGCCAGCCAGCGCTCTGGCGCCACAGCATCTCGGGGGATCTGCCGGTTGTCCTGCTACGAATCGACCAGCCCGAGGACAGGGGGATCGTTCGCGATCTCCTTCGGGCCCAGGAGTACTGGCGTGCCAAGGGATTGGCTGCAGACCTGGTCATCCTCAACGAAAAGCCCGGCTCCTATGTGGCCGATCTCCAAGCCACGATCGAAGAGGTAGTCCGGACCACCGGGCGGGGGATCGGACCGGAGCCCGACGGCGGCGTCTTCCTCTTTCGAGGCGACCTTCTCGATAGTGCAGACCGCACCCTGTTACAGGCGACGGCGCGAGCCATCGTATTGAGCCACCACGGGTCGTTGGCCGACCAGCTCGCCCGCCGACCCCGCCCCCCGGCTCCCGCATCCTCCCGGCGCAAGACCGCCCAGCCCCCGTTACCGGGAGGACCACAACCTCGGATTGATCTCGAGTTCCGCAATGGCCTCGGTGGCTTCGCCGAGGGAGGCTCCGAATATGTCGCCATTCTGGGAGAGGGTCAGTGGACACCGGCCCCCTGGATCAACGTCATCGCCAACGAGAATGCCGGCTTCGTCATTTCCGAATCCGGCGCCGGCTTCACCTGGGTCGGCAACAGCCGGGAGAATCAGCTGTCGCCCTGGTCGAACGATCCCGTCTCCGACCCGCCCGGCGAGACCATCTACATTCGTGATGACGACACCGGCGAGCTTTGGGGGGCGACTGCGCTCCCTATCCGCCACCATGGCTCCACCTACGTCATCCGCCACGGACCGGGGTTCTCCGAATTCGCCAACTCCTCCTATGGCATCCAGAGCCGGTTGCGAATGACTGTGCCCCTCCACGACCCGGTGAAGATCTCAACCCTGCGTCTCCAAAATCAAAGCGGGCGCCGGAGGCGGCTGACCCTGACGGCCTACGTCGAATGGGTGCTGGGGCCGACTCGAGTCGGCCAGCGATTCCACATCGTGACCGAGCGCGACGAGGCCACTGGCGCCCTCTTTGCTCGCAACCCCTGGAACGCCGACTTCGGCTCCAGGGTGGCGTTCGCCGACTTTGGCCCGAAGGTCGGGGCATGGACCACCGACCGCACCGAGTTTCTCGGCCGGCATGGGAGCCTCGAGCGCCCTGCTGCCCTCGAGCGCCGGCGCGGACTATCAGCTCGATCCGGCACCGGGTTCGATCCCTGCGCGGTGCTGCAACGGCAAGTCGTCATCGCTCCTGGCGCGGAAGCCGAGGTCGTTTTACTGCTCGGACAAGGCGCCGACGCCGACCAGGCCTCGGCTTTGGTCGAGCAATATCGGTCCGTTCCCCGGGCCGAGGTCGACGAAACGGTCAGGAGCCGGTGGACCGACATTCTGGGTGCCCTCCAGGTGAGAACCCCGGATCGGTCCTTCGACATCATGATCAACCAGTGGTTGCTCTATCAGGCCATGTCGTGTCGGGTGCTGGGACGATCGGCTTTCTACCAGGCCGGAGGGGCGTACGGATTCCGGGATCAGCTGCAAGACGTGATGGCCCTGGCGGTGCCGATGCGAGAGACCACCCGAGCCCACCTCCTTCGGGCCGCCAGTCGCCAGTTCGAAGAAGGAGACGTCCAGCATTGGTGGCACGAGCCGTCCGGGAAGGGTGTACGGACTCGTATTTCCGATGACTATCTCTGGTTGCCGTACGCCGTCGCCCATTACATCGAGGTGACGGGAGACCTCGACCTCCTGGCTGAGGAGGTTCCCTATCTCAGTGGCCCCGAGCTCAAACCCGACGAGGACGAGGCCTACTTCACCCCCGAAGTCTCCAGTCACGTCGGGACCATGTTCGACCATTGCCGGCGCGCCCTCGACCGCGCTCGTCACCGCCTCGGACCCAATGGCCTGCCTCTGATCGGCTCGGGAGATTGGAACGATGGTTTCAATCGGGTGGGAATCGAGGGACGGGGAGAAAGCGTGTGGCTGGGCTGGTTTCTCGATGCCAACCTGCGCCGCTTCGCCGAATTGGCAGACCTGATTGGCAAGAGCCGGGTCGGTTTGAGCTGGCGGCGCTCGGCCCAGCACCTGCGGAACCAATTGGAGGCAGTGGCTTGGGACGGGGACTGGTACCTGCGGGCATTTTTCGACGACGGGACTCCGCTCGGGTCGTCAGCGAATCCGGAGTGCAGGATCGACTCCATTGCCCAGTCGTGGTCGGTCATCCACCAGGGAGGGCAGCCCGAGCGAGCCGAGCGGGCGATGTCGGCTGTGGAGGAGTACCTGGTCAGGCGCGGAGACGGATTGGTCCTCCTATTCACGCCTCCATTCGACCGCTGGGACGTCGATCCGGGGTACATCAAGGGATACCTTTCGGGGATTCGGGAGAACGGGGGCCAGTACACCCACGCCGCCATCTGGTCGATCATCGCTTTCGCCACCCTCGGCCAGGGCGACCGGGCTGGTGAGCTGTTCGGGATCTTGAACCCGATCAACCACGCGAGCACCCGAGCCGGCATCCATCGGTATCGAGTCGAGCCCTACGTGGCTGCCGCCGACATCTACTCCGAAGCACCGCACGTCGGGCGAGGCGGATGGACCTGGTACACCGGGGCAGCGGGCTGGATGTATCGCGCCGGTGTCGAGTCGATCCTCGGTTTTCGCCTGCGGGGCGAAAAGCTCCGGGTCGATCCCTGCATCCCGCGGGCGTGGCGGGGCTTCGAAATCAACTTCCGATACCACTCCTCGCAGTATGAGATCCGGGTCGAGAACCCCGAGGGAGCCACACGGGGAATCGGCGCTTTGTTACTGGACGGGGTCGAGCAGCCGCCCGACTCCGAGATTGCCCTCGCCGATGATGGGCAGAAGCACTCGGTGAGGGTGATCCTGAGCGAGTGACAAACTGGACAAGAACGGAGCTCCCTTTCTCGTGGGGCAAGCTCAACGTGTGGACCGCCGGATCGGGACCGGCGCTGATCGTCTTGCATGGTCTCGGTGGGTCGGGGCGTTACTGGCACGGTCTTTCTCGATACCTGGACCACCGATGGACCCTGGTGGCTCCGGACCTAGCCGGCTTCGGCCGGTCAGATAAGCCCACACTCCGCTACGACCGGACGTTTCATCTCGAGACCATCGATGAAGTGGCGAGATGGGCGGGAGGTAAGCCGGTGCTGGCGGGTCATTCGGTGGGGGCGGTGTTGGCCGCGCTGTGGGCAGCCCGAAGACCGGAGGACACCGCGGGATTGGCGTTGATCTCGGCTCTCTTCCCTCGTCCCGGTCTGATGCCCGCCTCCGCTCTCCGGATCGCGCAGGCGGCACCCGGTGCCCGGGGTCGAATGGTCAGCGGCATCTTCCGCACGGTCTGGCCGGCAGTGAGCGTGGCAGCGCGGGCCAGCCGTCGGTTCCCGGCCGCACTGGTCTCCGACTATGGCCGCCAGTCGATTGCCGCCCGGGCCGACACGATGTGGACCACCTTGGCCGATATGAGCGTTGTGGAGGATTTGGCACCCCTGGCCTCGGCGTCAGCCAACTGGCCAAGCTTGATCATTGACGCGGTTGACGACCGCTATGTCATTCCGGCCGACACCGTCCGCTGGCAGCAAATACTTCCTCACGCCGAACGAGTCTCCATCCCCAGCGGGGGCCATCAGTTTCTGATCCAATCCGGCTTCGGACCGTTAGCGACCTGGATCAACGCCCTCTGATTCTTCTCTAGGCTCGCGACCGGTAGGTTCATTGACATGGCATCAACCAACGACGTCCGCCCCGGGCAGGCCCTCGATCTCGACGACGGGATCTTCACCATCCTCGAATACCAGCATGTGAAGCCGGGAAAAGGGAGGGCGTTCGTGCGTATGCGCTTGCGCAACCTGGAGACCGGCCAAGTCCTCGACCGGACGTTTCGCGCAGGAGAGGACGTCGCTCAGGCCATCATCGATCGGCGCGAGCACACGTTCCTATATCGCGACGACATGGGGTTTCACTTCATGAACCTCGATGATTACGGCCAGTTCTCGATGGCACCGGAGGAGGTGGGAGAGGCGGCGGATTTCTTGATCGACGGAATGAACGTGACCCTTGCCCTTTACAAGGGCAATCCCATCTCCGTCGACCTGCCCGCCGCGGTGGAGATGGAGGTCACCTACACGGAGCCCGGAGTGCGGGGAGACCGAGTCTCGGCTGCGACCAAACCTGCAACGACTCAGACCGGCTTGGTCGTATCTGTCCCGCTCTTCGTCAACATCGGTGACAAGATTCGAGTCGATACTCGCAGCGGAAACTATCTGACGCGGGTGTGAGCATCGAAGCGCGCCAGGTTGCCCTTGAAGCGCTTTACGAAGCCGACCAGCGCGATCTCGACGACTATCCGCTCGAACTTCCGAGTAAGGCTGCCCGATTGGTAGAGGGCGTGCTCGATAACCTCGGCGCCCTCGATGCCGAGATCGAAGCCGTCGCCGAGCATTGGCAGGTGCATCGGATGCCGGTTGTCGACCGGGCGATCTTGCGACTGGGGCTTTATGAGCTTCGCTTCGAGCTCGATACCCCCAAAGGGGTGGTGGTCTCCGAGGCCGTGCGATTGGCCAAGCTCTACGGCAGCGAACGGAGTGGGTCTTTCGTGAACGGGGTGCTGGCCAAGCTTGCCGAACGGGTGCGGCAGTAGGCGGTACGAGCTCGGCGAGAGTGATGCTCTAGGTAGGCGGTACCGGAAACGACAGCCCTCGATCGAACAGTTTCTCCCCCCGGAGGGGGGAGTACCGCCGAAGGCGGGGAGGGGGGAGAAACAAATACGCGTTCGCTACGGGTTGTCCACCCCCCTCGGCCCGGCGGGCCACTCCCCCCAACGCTCGCTGGGGGGAGAAACTCTGGCAAGGACATTCCGAAAAATCTCGGAAAAATTCTGGACGGCGCCTCTGCTACCGTCGACTTCCGCGACCTTTAAGACCGGTCCTGCGAGGCCGGAAAGGAGAAAACCCCTGGGAACCACCCAGCTTCTGACCGACGACGAGATCCGCCGGGCCCTGAAACGGATCGCGCACGAGATCTGCGAGCGCCACCACGGGACCGATGGTCTGGTCCTGGTCGGGATTCACACCCGCGGTGGGCCCCTCGCCGAAGCTTTGGCCGAGGCCATTGCCGGGATCGAAGACGACAAGGTCTCGGTGGGTTATCTCGACATTGGCCTCTATCGCGACGACCTCAGCAAGCGTCCCGGGACCAGGCTCAGCCGGACCATGCTTCCGGTTGACCTCAGCGATCGAACGGTGATCCTGGTCGACGACGTGCTCTACACCGGGCGAACCATCCGGGCCGCGCTCGATGCCCTCTCCGACCTGGGTCGGCCAGCGGCAGTGGAACTCGCGGTTCTAGTTGATCGCGGCCATCGTCAGCTCCCGATCAAGGCGGATTACGTAGGGAAGAACGTCCCTACTTCCCTCGAAGAAAGGGTGCACGTCAAGCTGACCGAGATCGACGGCGAGCAAGGCGTATGGATCAGCCGGCCATGAAGCATCTGCTGAGCATCGCCGACCTCGATCGAGGCGAGCTCGAGGACCTCCTCCATCTCGCCGGAGAGTTCGCCGAGGTACTCGAACGTCCCATTCCCAAGGTTCCAACCTTACGGGGCAAAACCGTCGCCACCGTGTTCTTCGAGGCGTCGACGCGGACGAGGCTTTCCTTCGAACGGGCGGCCAAGGCGCTGTCGGCTGACGTGATGACGTTCGCACCCGGCACGTCGTCAGTGATCAAAGGTGAAAGCCTGAAGGACACGGCGCTGACGATCCGGGCCACCGGTGCCGACCTGCTCGTGGTGAGACACGAAGCAGTGGGAGCGGCCGCCCGGGTCGCCTCGTGGCTTGATTGTCCGGTGATCAATGGCGGGGATGGAGCGCACCAGCATCCCACCCAGGCGTTGCTCGACTCACTCACGATCCGTCAGCGGTTTGGCAAGCTCGACGGCCTACGGATCGGCATTGTCGGGGACGTTCGCAACTCCCGGGTCGCCCGTTCCGATATCGACGCCTTTACGTTGCTCGGGGCCAACGTGACGCTTATCGCGCCACCGACTCTCTTGCCGCGCGATCTCGAGGGGTTTCCGGTCTCTATCTCCCATTCTCTCGACGAGGTCATCGCCGACCTCGACATCGTCTATCTCCTTCGTATCCAGATGGAGCGGGGGAGTGGACCCGGCCTGCCATCGTTGCCCGAGTATGTGAGCCGATACGGAATCGATCGCGGTCGACTCGAACGGATGTCGCCGGATGCGGTAGTGATGCACCCCGGCCCGATCAACCGGGGAGTAGAGATCGCCGCCTATGTCGCCGATGACCCCCGCGCTCTCATTCTCGACCAAGTTCGCAACGGTGTGGCGGTGAGGATGGCGGTGCTTTTCCGGCTGCTTGGCGCCTCATGAAATACGAGCTCGTCATCCGCAACGGCCTGGTGCTCACGCCCGACGGAGCGCAAGCAACCGATCTGGCCATCAGTGACCATGCGATCTTGGCCGTCGGTGGCTCATTCGACGGAGCTGAGGAGTTTGACGCCCACGGCGCCTGGGTGGGACCTGGCCTGGTCGACCTCCATGCCCATTTCCGCGAACCGGGCCAGGAATGGAAAGAAGACATCCGTAGCGGCTCGGAGGCGGCAGCCGCAGGCGGATACACCGCGGTCGTCGCCATGCCCAACACCCAGCCGGCTGTCGACTCGGGCCACATTGCCCGGTTGATTCGAGATAGATCTCGTCAGGTGGGGTTGTGCGAGATCATCCCCGCGGGCGCGATCACTATGGCTCGAGAAGGAGCGGTTCTTTCCCATCTAGATGAGTTGTGGGAGGCCGGAGTGCGGGTGTTCACGGACGATGGCGACTCGGTGAGCGACACGGGTCTCTTGCGGGTGGCGATGGAGTACCTGACCGAACGCGGGGCGGTAATCGCGCAGCACGCCGAAGATCGGTCGCTCGCCGCCGGAGGCCACATGCACGAAGGGTCACTCTCCTCGCGACTGGGGATGAAGGGCATCCCGGCAGAGGCGGAAGAGGTGGTGGTGACGCGCGATCTGGCGCTGACCAGGCTGACTGGTTGCCGCTACCACGTCCAGCACGTCTCCAGTGCCCGCACCGTTCAATTGGTGAGCGCGTCCAAAGCGGCTGGCCTGCCCGTCACGGCCGAAGTCACGCCCCACCACCTCGCCTTCGATGACGCCGCCGTGGGCACTCTCGATCCGTCGTTCAAAATGTATCCGCCGTTACGGAGCGCTACGGACCGAGACGAGCTGCGGGCAGCCCTGGCCTCGGGGTTGATCGATGCCGTCGCCACCGATCATGCCCCCCATTCGGCATTCGAAACCGAGGTCCCGTTCGAGGAAGCGCCGCGGGGAGTAATCGGGCTCGAGACCTCGGCCGCTGCCGTGCTGACCTACTGCCATCTGGATCAGGTTTCGTTTTTTGACCGCCTGTCCGTGACTCCGGCCCGGATCGGCCAGATCGACCGCCATGGAAGGCTGGTGGCCCCGGGCGAGCCGGCCAACCTCACGGTGATCGCTCCCGACGAGGAGTGGACCGTCGACGCCTTTCGCTCCAAGGCGGAAAACTCTCCGTTCCGATCGCTCACTCTTGCCGGACGGGTGCGGGCGACCGTTTTTGAGGGGCGTCTCGTTCACGCCCTGGTGACCTGATGCCGCCCCGGCCCGGATTGCTGGTCACCGCCGATGGCGCCGTGTTCCGTGGTGTGAGCGTCGGAGCCGAGGGAGTGAGCACCGGTGAGGTCGTGTTCAACACGGCCATGTCCGGGTATCAGGAGGTCCTCACGGATCCGTCGTATGCGGGTCAGGTGGTGGTGATGACCTCGGTTCATATCGGCAACTATGGGGTCAGCGCCCTCGATGACCAGGCGGTGGTACCGGCGGCCGCCGGGATGGTGATGCGAAGCCTGGCCGCCAGACCGTCGAGTTGGAGGGCCGAGGGCTCATTGGCCGAAATGTTCGTCGAACGGGGCCTGGTGGCGCTCTCTGAGGTCGATACCCGCCGGCTCACCAGACACATCCGCGAGCGGGGGGCGATGCCCGTGGCGATGGGCAGTGGGATCACAGAATCCGAACTGGCGGCGCGGGCCGCATCCGCTCCGCCCATGGAGGGACAAGCGCTCGCCGTGAGGGTTTCGACCCCACATCCTTACCAGGTACCGGCCGTGGGTCATCGTCTGGGAAAAGTGGTGGCGATTGATCTGGGGATCAAGCGGGACATTCTCCGACAACTGGCCGGACGCGGCTTCGACGTCGACGTCGTGCCCGCCGCCGCCACGGCGAGCGAAATCATTGACCGACAGCCGGACGGGGTTTTTCTCTCCAACGGCCCCGGTGATCCCGAGCCACTGACCGAAACGGTGGCAACCCTCCGGGAGCTCATTGGAAGGGTCCCGATCTTTGGAATTTGTCTCGGCCACCAGGTTTTCGGCCTGGCGCTAGGGGCGAGAACCTTCAAGTTGCCGTTCGGCCATCATGGCGGCAATCACCCGGTGCGGCGGCTGGAGGATGGCAGGGTGTCCATAACCAGTCAGAACCATGGCTTCGCGGTCGATCTGCAAACCATCGCCGAGGGGGCCAGCACCCCGGGCGAGCTTCCATCGAAAGTTGAAACCGACTTCGGAATCGCCATCCCGACCCATCAAAACCTCAACGACGGCACCCTCGAAGGCATGAGAAGCCTCGACGTGCCGGCGTTCTCGGTTCAATTTCATCCGGAGGCGGCCCCGGGACCACGGGATGCGGTAGGTCTCTTCGACGACTTTATGGAATTGATGGATCGTGCCTAGGCGCACCGATCTCCGCTCAATCCTCCTGATCGGATCAGGCCCGATCATCATCGGCCAGGCTTGCGAGTTCGACTATTCGGGCACCCAAGCGGCCAAGGTCCTGCGCCGCGAGGGATACCGGGTCATCCTCTGCAATTCCAACCCGGCGACGATCATGACCGATCCCGAATTCGCGGACGCCACGTACATCGAGCCGATCACCGCGGAGGTGGTCGAAGAGATCATCGCCCGGGAGCGACCGGACGCGCTTTTACCCACCTTGGGTGGACAGACGGCATTGAACATCACGATGGCGCTTCACCGGCGCGGGACTCTGGACAGGTTTCACACCCAGCTCATCGGGGCGGGGATCGAGGCTATCCAACGAGCCGAGGATCGGGGTCGCTTCAAGACAGTGATGGAGCAGGCTGGCCTGGCAGTTCCCCGGGCCGCCTATGCGAACTCACTCGATGAGGCTCTCGCCGCGGCCGAGCAAATCGGCTACCCGGTGATGGTTCGGCCATCCTTCATTCTCGGTGGTGGGGGAACGGGCCTCGCGTCCGATCGACAGCAATTGGTGGAGGTAGCCCAGCGGGGAATGGACACCTCGCCGGTGGGGGAGATCCTCGTCGAAGAGTCGGTCTATGGCTGGAAGGAGTTCGAACTCGAGGTGATGCGCGACCGCAACGACAACGCGGTGGTGGTCTGTTCGATTGAAAACCTCGATCCGATGGGAGTTCATACCGGAGACTCGATCACCGTTGCTCCCATCCAGACCCTTTCCGATCGCGAGTACCAGGAGATGCGGGACGACGCGATTCGAGTGCTCCAGGCAATCGGAGTGGAGACTGGTGGATCGAACGTGCAATTCGCGGTCGATCCGGCTACCGGCCGCCGCCTCGTCATTGAGATGAATCCCCGTGTCTCCCGCTCCTCGGCATTGGCGTCGAAGGCGACCGGCTTTCCCATCGCCAAGATTGCGGCCCTCTTGGCCGTCGGGTACACCCTCGATGAGATCCCCAACGACATCACCCGCGCCACTCCGGCGTCATTCGAGCCCGCCCTCGATTATGTCGTGGTCAAAGTTCCTCGTTTCGACTTTGCCAAGTTCCCCAAAGCTTCCACCCGCCTGACGACCTCGATGAGAAGCGTCGGCGAGGCGATGGCCATCGGTCGCACCTTTCCCGAGGCTTTGCAGAAGGCTCTTCGCAGCCTCGAGAACAACCGTTTCGGTCTCAACGCCGATCCCACCGAAAAGGTGATGGAGCGCTACGACGACCCTTCGTTGCTTGAACAGCTCTCGGTGCCGACCCCGAATCGAATTTTTCAGGTGGCAGAAGCGCTGCGCCGCGGCCTATCGGCTGAGAGCGTCGCTACCGCGTCGCGGATCGATCCTTGGTTCGTCGGTCAAATCGCCGACACCGTCGCGGCCCGCCGCTATCTCGAGACTGCGGCTCCCGATCGGAATGCGCTGGTAATGGCCAAGCGTTCGGGGTTCTCCGATCGTCAGCTGGCATACCTGTGGGGCCAGACCGAGGAGGCGATTCGTGAGTCCCGGCTCGCATTGGGTGTCAAAACGACCTTCAAGACGGTCGACACCTGCGCCGCTGAATTTGTCGCCCATACCCCCTACATGTATGGGACCTTTGAAGAGGAAGACGAGGTGCCCCCGGCCACAAAGCCGCGGGTGCTGGTTCTCGGGTCGGGGCCGAACCGAATCGGACAGGGCATCGAGTTCGACTATTGCTGCGTGCACGCTTCCTTCGCCCTACGCGAGGCGGGATACGAAACCGTCATGGTCAACTGCAATCCCGAGACCGTCTCCACCGACTACGACACCTCCGACCGGCTCTACTTCGAGCCCCTCACCACTGAGGACGTGCTGGCGGTAGTCGAGGCCGAAGATCCAGTGGCGGTAATCGTCCAGCTTGGTGGCCAAACACCCCTCAATCTCGCTCGCGAGCTGGCCGATCGCGGGGTACCGATCGCCGGCACCAGCCCGGATTCGATCGAGGCCGCCGAAGACCGTGAGCAATTTGCCGCCCTCTGCCGGCGGCTGGGAGTGCGCTTGCCTCCGCAGGGAGTCGCCCGGTCCCTCATCGATGCCAGCGAAGTCGTCGACCGCATCGGGCTGCCGGTCCTGATCCGCCCCTCCTTCGTTCTCGGAGGGGCGCGGATGAGAGTCATCTACAGCTACGACGAGCTCTCTTCTTACCTGAGCGACCTGTACGAGAACTTTCCCGAGCTGACCGGCGCCCCGCTGGCGATCGATCGCTTCCTCGAGGCCGCGACCGAGGTTGATGTCGATGCCATCTTCGATGGGCACGAGACCTTGATCGGCGGAATCATGGAGCACGTCGAGGAGGCTGGCGTCCACTCAGGTGACTCGGCTTGCGTGATTCCCCCGCCAACCCTCACCGAAGAGGCCCAAAAGCAGATCATTTCCGCCACCGAAGAGCTGGCACGGGCACTCGAGGTACGAGGGCTGATCAATATCCAATTCGCGGTCAAGGGCGATGACGCATTCGTCCTGGAAGCCAATCCCCGCGGATCACGGACGGTTCCATTCGTTTCCAAGGCGATCGGCATCCCCATGGCCAAAGTGGCAGCCCGGGTGATGATGGGAGCCACTCTCGAGCAACTACGGCGGGAGGGATTGGTACCGGAGCGCAGTCGGGGCGGGTTCGTGGCTGTCAAGGAGGCGGTGATGCCCTGGGATCGGTTCCCGGAAGAGGACATCGTTCTCGGGCCGGAGATGCGCTCGACCGGTGAGGTGATGGGAATCGGAGCCGATGTTGGGGTGGCCTATGCAAAGGCCCTGCTCGCGGCGGGCCATGTTCTTCCGGATCGCGGCACCGTCTTCCTCTCGTTCGCAGATCGAGACAAACCAACCGGCCTCGCAGTAGCCCAGGCTTTCACCATGCTCGGCTTTGACCTCGTCGCCACCCCTGGAACCGCTAAATACCTCCGGCACCACGCCGTGGCCGCCGGGGTGGTGGACAAGGTCGGCGAGGGACCAGATGACGCCCGCCGCCGCATCGAGGCCGGGGAGGTGCAACTCGTCATAAACACCCCGCGGGGTGGGAGGGCCCGTTCGGATGGACGCCTGATTCGTCATACCGCCCGCCGCCACGACGTCCCCTGTGTCACGACCATCGCCGGTGCACTGGCGGTGGCCCGGAGCCTGCGCTCGGGACCGGGGGCAATTCGGCGACCCCGCAGCCTTCAGGAGTGGCACTCGTGAGAGTGACGTCAGCTATCAGAATCAGACATCAACTGGATGAGACGTGAGCCCTGATCTCACCACCTCAGTGGGACCGCTGGCGTTGCGGTCGCCGTTGATCGCGGCGTCGGGAACGGTGGGATCGGTGACGGAGCTCGCCGGGGTGGCGGATCTCTCCGTGTACGGGGCGGCGGTGGCGAAATCGGTCAGTGCCGAACCGTGGAGCGGACGACCGGCTCCTCGTCTGGCTCCGGCCGGGGCTGGAATGCTGAACGGCATCGGCATCCAGAACCCGGGCATCGAGGCCTGGAGAACCGAGGTGGGCCCCCGACTCGAAGGTCTCGAGGTTCCGGTCTGGGGCTCGGCAGTCGGTCACAGCCCGGATGAGTTCGCGCTGGTGGCCAAAGGCCTTGAAGCGAGCGGCGTGGCGGCGATCGAGATCAACCTCTCTTGTCCCAACCTCGACGGCGACATGTTCTCCCTCGACCCGTCCGCCTCAGAGGAAGTGGTGGCAAGCGTTCGGCGCGCCGTCGGTTTGCCTCTCGGGGCAAAGCTCTCGCCCAATCTCATTGACGCCGTTCCCGTTGCTCAGGCGTGCGCCACCGCAGGAGCCGACTTCCTGACGCTGACCAACACCATTTGGGGGGCGGGCGTCGACATCAAGACGCGCCGTCCCCAGCTAAGTGGGGTGATCGGGGGATACTCGGGTCCGCCGCTGAAACCGATCGCGCTGCGTTTCGTGATCGAAGTGCGCCAAGCTCTTCCCCAGATGCCAATTGTCGGCTGTGGGGGAGTGCTGACCGGAAAGGACATCGCCGAATACCTCATCGCCGGCGCCCAAGCAGTGGCGGCGGGCACCATCCACCTGGCGGAGCCGCGGGCGGGAAAGCGCTTGATCGATGAGCTGATCGACTGGATGCGGAAGCACAGGGTCTCCTCGGTAGGGTCGCTCATCAACACGCTCGACCTCCCGTGACCGAACTTTTCGTAGCCCTTGATTTCGACTCCTCCGAAAAGGCCGTGCGAATGGCGAATGCGCTGGTTTCGTATGTGGATGGATTCAAAGTCGGCCTCGAGCTGTTGCTCGGTCCGGGTCCGGCCACGATCGCCGCCATCCGACAACTTGGGAAGCCTGTGTTTGCCGACGCCAAGCTCCACGACATTCCCAACACCGTGGGCGGCGCCGCCCGCCAGCTGGGCCGGCTAGGGGCTCGCTACATCACAGCCCATGCCGCTGGCGGGAAGTCGATGCTCGAAGCGGCCAGGGCCGGACTCCAGGACGGAGCAGCAGGCAATTCGGCCGGAGTGCTGGCGATCACGGTCTTGACGAGCATCGACGAAGCAACTTTCGGCATGACGGGATTCCGCGGCACGCTCGGCGAGCAAGTTGCTCGGATGACGCGTCTGGGAGAAGAGGCGGGCTGCGAAGGAGTGGTTTGCGGGGTCAAACAGCTCGGGGTCGTTGCTCAGGTGGCACCGCATATCACCAAGGTCACCCCCGGGATCCGCAACGATGGACGCACCGATGATCAACGCCAGAGTGGGGACGCGGGCGAGGCGGCGGGGAAAGGCGCTGACATCATCGTGGTGGGTCGACCTATAACCCGCGCTCCGGATCCGATAGCAGCCGCACAGGAGTTCTCCCAGGTATTGGCCGCTCGCTCGTAGCCGAAATTTGGTAGCTGGCGAACGCTTCTAGCGAAATTTGGTCACTGGAGAACGAGTACCGGTTATGTACAGCCAAATTTGCCAAAACCGTTCGTCAGCAGCCGAATTTGGTCCAGGCCCAGGGCTTTACGACGGGTCGAGGGCATCCGAGGTGTAAGTGGCCGCCGCGTCCCACAGCAGGAAATCGAGCACGCCGGCATCGGCGGCGGCTTCGATCTGGGCCCGGACCTCGGCAGGGCCGTATTCGATTCCCAGGGAGAAGTCCTGGAGCCAGCCGAGCACCGTCGCGTCCGTGCCCTCCACCTGACGCTGGAACTCCGACAGGGATCGGAAGACGATGTCATAAGGGCTGGCGTTGGGATGTACCACCCCGTACTCGTTGGGCCCCCAGTGGGAGGGATACACCATGGGAGCGACATAGTCGACGGTCTGAGCCATGCGGGGAATCGGCTGGGCGATCTGATCGGGATGGGTGGCGGCGATCCCAAAAACCGACGCGCCCAGGCGAGCCCCGGCGCGGTGAATCCGGGGCTGGCTCGCTTCCAGGAACCCAACGATGGCGTCCTCGGGGGTCCGGTTTCCTTGCAAAGGAAAGTGCAGCCGATCCATGAACGCATCGGGACGGCGCACGTAGTCATAGAGGATGTCGTCGATCCCGAGCCGCGCCGCTTCTTCGCCGATGGCGATGTTGTATTCCCAGACGTCAGGGCTGAACGGATTCGTGTATCCGCCGTACTGACCGTAAGGGGTGCCGTCGGGATTTTGGACGATCCAGTCGGTGTTGCCTTGCGCCACCGCCCAATCAGCCAGGATCGGGTCGCGGAAAACCACCAGACGCCCGATGACCCGTACCCCGAGGGCGTGCAACTCGCGCACTACCTCGCCCAGATTCCAGAGCTCTTCGATCGCCCCGATTTCCGAGGCCAGGGGAACGGAGGTCGCCCACCAGATTTTCCCGGCCTCATCTTTGAGATCGATCTCCACCGTGTTGATCTGTCCGGAAGCGATCATCGCCATGATCGGATCTTTGAGGGCAGGAGTCGACCAGGTGTAGCCGGAGGCATGAACCCCTCGAATCGGATCGCTACCAGGGTTGCCGGGCAGGTCGAGCTGGAAGGCAACTTCAGTCGTGGCCGAGTTTCCGACCATGTCTCGCGCCTGCACGGAAATCGGTGACTCGGGTGGATTGGGAAACTCAATGGCGAAGGTGCCGTCAGCGGAGGCCATGACCTCGCGGCCGGCGATCGTCACCATCGAATCGGCCTCATCAGTCATCACCTTCAACTCAACTGGACCGAGCGGTGCCACCGGCGCAGTCGGAGTCACCACCGTGATCGCGGGCGGCGTGGTATCGACCAGGAACCGTCGCTCAGTCGAGACCGGTGGCACGAGCGAGCCTCGGTCCACCGAGATCGAAATCACATGCGGCCCATCCTCGAGCCCATCAATGGCGATCGATGCTCCTCCGGTGGATCGTTCGATCGGTATCTCTTTCTCGTCGAGATAGGCGGCGATGCTCTCGACCTCGCGATCGATCGTGAGCGAAAGCGAGAGAGGGAGCTCTGCCGCATTTATTACCTGATCGTTCTCCACTCCGGTCAACCTCACTACCGGGAGCTGCATCAGGGGGACAACCACGGCGGTGACGGCCGCGACGGCCAGCAACGTGAACACGATCCAGCCTCGGCGGGTGACTCGGCGCCGGCGAGAACGAAGCTCGGGGCGCGCACGTGAAACCTGGGGCGGGGAGGACATGACGACTGTGGGCAACGGTAGTAGTCGGCCGTACCATGGCCGATCCCGTGATCTTTCCCACGATCGAATTTGCGTTGTTCTTCGCGGTCGTCCTGACCGTGAGTTGGTTGCTCCTTCCACACCCGCGCCGGTGGAAGCTTTTCATTCTCGCGGCCAGCTATTTCTTCTACGGCTCGTGGGACTGGCGGTTCTGTTTCTTGCTGGCGTTCACGACGGCCGCCGATCACACCATCGGCGGTCTGATTCATCGCCGCTCCGACCCGATAGTCCGCAAGCGGCTACTGATCATCGGACTGATCGTGAGTCTGGGAGTACTCGGCTACTTCAAGTACTACGACTTCTTTGCCAGCTCGCTGATCAATCTCCTCGCGCCCGTGGGGATCGACGTCCCACTCCCGATCCTCAACATCATCCTTCCCGTCGGAATCTCCTTCTTCACGTTCCAATCGCTCAGCTACACGATCGACATCTACCGGGGAAAGCTCGAACCGGTTCCCCTGCTCGATTTCGCCGCGTTTGTCTCCTTCTTCCCTCATCTCGTTGCCGGCCCCATCGTTCGCAGTGCCGAGTTTTTGCCCCAGCTCCGGGAACGGCACGATCCCCGTCGCGTCGCTGCTGGGGCGGGGTTCCTTCTCATCGCCGGTGGGTTGTTCAAGAAGGTGGTGGTGGCCAACACCCTGGCCACCACTCTGGTCGACCCGGTGTTCGCCTCGCCAGCGAGCTTCTCCTCGCTCGAAACACTGGCGGGGATATATGGCTACGCAGTCCAGATCTATGCCGACTTCTCTGGTTACACCGATATCGCCATCGGCCTGGCGCTCCTGCTCGGGTTTCGCTTTCCCCAAAACTTCAACCGGCCTTATATCGCCGACAGCCTGCAGGATTTCTGGCGGCGCTGGCACATGACGCTGTCGCGCTTTCTCCGGGACTATCTGTACATCCCTTTGGGAGGGAGTCGCAAGGGAACTGCGGCCACCTATCGCAACCTGATGATCACTATGTTGCTCGGAGGCCTCTGGCACGGAGCCGCCTGGACGTTTGTCCTTTGGGGGGGTCTGCACGGCGCCGTCCTTGCCCTCGAGCGGTGGAACGAGTCCCGGCGTGAGGCGCGAGGTGCCGAGCGGGTCGACACCCTCGGTCGGCGGGTTTTCCGGCGGGTGATCATCTTCCATGTCGTCTGCCTCGGCTGGGTGTTGTTCCGCTCGGACTCCCTCGCCACCGCCCTGACCGTGCTCGGACGCCTCGGTTCGTTCGGGCCGGTCGCGGCCATTACTCCCGCCGTGGTGATTCTGATCGTGGGCGGTTTGGGCGCCCAGTATCTGCCCTCGGACCTGCGTCTGCGCCTGCGACGTGCCTTCGTGAGCTTGCAACCGGTCCCGATGGCGGCCGCCCTCGGCGCCTTCCTGCTCGTGCTCGACGCGCTCGGACCCGAAGGAGTGGCGCCCTTCATCTACTTTCAATTCTGATGGATCTCGAGCCCGACTCCTGGATCGGCAAGGGACCGGTGATGCCGGCAGGTAGCGCCATCTTCATCACGGTGACGGCGCTGTTCGTGGGCTTGATGCTCAACGCGCCCGACATCATGGAAACCGCCCGCCGCCAGGAAGCCGGTTGGAAGCGTGACCTGGCGGTAGCGGCGGCCAAACCGTTCGATTTCATGTCTCGGCTGCTGTTTCTCGATGCGCCCCACAATGCCATCGATGCCGCCATGGGTCGCGAGCCGGTGGTGACTACGACCAGCACGACCACGCTGGCAGCGATGCCGGTTACGACGACAACAACCGAGTTGACGACGACGACTGCAGCGGCCCGAAGAACCATTTCGACTGCGGACCCGCTCCGTCTTTTCATTGGAGGAGACTCGATGGTGGGCCAGTTCGGACCGATGCTGGCGAACGAGGCCGAGAAGACCGGGTATATCGACGTCACCGAGGTGGTCTATGAGTTCGATTCCGGGCTGACTCGTACCGACTTCCTCGATTGGCCGGCCCGACTGCGACAGGTCGCCGCGGAGCAGGATCCCGATGCGATCGTTCTCTTCTTCGGAGGTAACGACGCCCAGGCGATCCAGATCGATGGCAGCTGGTACGACTACGGGACGGCCGAGTGGCTGGCGGAGTATCGACTCCGAGTGGGGGCCTTGATGGCCGAGCTCGTGGCCGACAACCGAGACGTCTATTGGGTGGGGATGCCGATCGTGCGCTCGGACTCGTTTCGTGAGAAGGTGGCCACGATGAATGAGATCTACGAGTCTGAAGCCGCCGCTCATCCGGGGGTGAGCTACATCGATAGTTGGGAAGTCTTCACCGGGCCAGATGGCGGCTTCTCCGAGTACCTCACCAACGACGAAGGCGACCTGGTCGATATGCGCCTGAACGACGGGATCCATCTCACGACCGCAGGCGGAATCCGACTGGCGAGGGTGGCCCTGGCCCAGATCGAGGAAAATTGGCAGCTCCCATAAGCGTCCCCCGGCGAGTTCTCGTCACCCTGATGACGAGCCAGGCCCTCTTCTCGGCGGGGTACATAACGATGGTTTCGGTTCTGGGACTCCTCGCCGCCGATCTCACCGGTACCGATCGCTGGGCAGGACTTCCCAACGCGGCGCTGACGTTGGGAACAGCGGTGATGGCGGCTCCTCTGGCGAGGAGGGCTCTGGCCAAAGGACGCCGTCCGGCCTTGTGGGCGGGCTATCTGATCGGGGCCGCCGGGGCGGTGGTGGGCTTCATCCTCAGCCAGAGCGGGGCGTTCATCCCCTTCCTATTGGCTTTGGTGCTGGTGGGAACCGGTCAGACCGCAGCCCTCCAGAGCCGTTTTGCGGCGGCCGACCTGGCCACCCCGGAGGAGCGAGGTCGGGTGATCTCGCTGGTGGTCTGGGTCGGGGCCTTGGGCGGAGTGGTGGGTCCCAGCCTCGGGGCCTGGGAGAACGCGTGGGGTCTGGAACAGGGGTTCCGCACCTGGACCGCGCCGCTTCTCGTCTCCGTGCTGCTGCTCGTATTGGCCGCGGCGGCGGTGGCCATCGGGCTTCGACCCGATCCGCTGATGGCGTCGGCGCGGCAAAAGACTGATACGACTCCAAGGCCAACCATCGGGACCACCTGGGGGGTGATCAGGACTCGCCCTCTGGCTTTGCTCGGAATCGGGTCCATCGCCCTCAGCCAGGCGGCGATGGTGGCGGTGATGACGATGACTCCGTTGCACATGCGCGACCATGGTCAGGCCGAGTTATCCGGGACGGTCATTGCCCTCCACGTCCTCGGCATGTTCGGCCTCTCGCCGGTTGTAGGGAGAATCGTCGACCGCTACGGGCCATTGCGATCGATCCGGCTCGGAGCAGCCATCCTCGGTATCGGGGTGGTCGCGGCTGTGATAGCCGGATACCAACCGGCCCTGATCTTTGCCGGCCTCTTTCTCCTCGGCCTGGGTTGGAGCTTTGGGCTGATTGGTGGTTCGAGCCTGCTGGTGGCAGCCAGCGGCGACGAGTATCGAGTGGCGAGCCAGGGCTTGGCCGATGCGGTGCTATCGGTACTCGGGGGGAGTGCCGCCTTCGCTTCCGGTTTTGTCAAGGAAAGCTTCGGTTTCCACTGGCTCTCCAACGTGGCCTTTGTCCTCGCCTTGGCTGTCGGTTTGTGGGCTTCAGTCCGCCTCCGCTCTGGGCGAGCGATGGCCGAGGCATAGGTCGGCGGCCGATGATTCAGCTCACCCACTCGCCGGCATGATCCGAAGCTCTCCCTCCCACGTCGACGTGGTCTCGTTGATCTGAACCAGGAGAGTGCTTCGCTGGTGGATCTGGGCGCCCGCGTACGGGCCGCTCGTGACCGTGCCGTTCAACACAATGAACCCCGCCGGGCTGTTGTGCCCGCTCATCACGGCAGTCAACGTGAGTTCTCCCACGACCGACTCGTTGAAGGTCAAATGGGGAGCCTTGCCAGTGTCGCGGAAGCCCGTGATTTGCATGGTCATGACGTCGCCATCCTCAGTGGTACCTTCGCATGTAGGAGTGGCCGTTAGGACGCACGTCTTCTGGTACGTGACCACGATCGGCGCGCTCGACGCTGAGGCCGGCGCCGCCCCGATGCCGATGATCAAGCCCGCCGCCAGGATCGCCCCACGCCAACCGATGATCGCCCTGTTGTTGGTCATGTCTTCCTCCTCTTCTTGCCCACGATCGTGGGCCCTTGCATGTCCACGGCTGCCACGACCCGGTTCGCCGATAGACCGGCCTGCTCGAACACTTCAACGACACGCTCGGCAGAGTCGGCTTCGAAGAGGTGGAGCGCGGTCTCGTCGCCCGGGATCAGGATGGAGCGCAGATATCGGACTGCCGATCCGCCCCCGAGGCGAGCGAGTGCAGCCGGGTCCGGTTCCGCGGCTGAGTAGAGCTCAACCAGGTATTCGGGCATCGCTCGAAACTAGGTCCCGTGGCCACCACCCGAAAGACCTGAAATCAGGGGTCTTTGCTCTATGAGTCCACGTCGAGCTGGCGGGACAGCTCGGTGCGTGAGCGGACTCCGAGCTTGCGGTAGATCCGCTTCAGCGCGTCTTCGACGGTATGGACGCTGACAAACAGCGCCGCCGCGGCCTCCTTGTTTGTCTTTCCCGCCGCCACGACGTCCGCGATCCGCCGCTCGCTGGGCGTCAATCCGCTGCCCGATGCAGCGCGGCCACCGATACGCGCATCCTCGGTGCGGGCTTTTGCCGCCCAGACCGGTGCCGGCAGCCACTCGAAGATCGACAGTGCCTCCTCAATCGCCTCCCTGGCCGCACGTCGCCGCTTGGCGCGACGAAGGATCGTGCCGTAGATGAGGAGCGTACGAGCGCGCTCGAACGGGTCTCGCATCCGCTCATGCACCTCCAATGCTTGCTCGCAGCTGGCGAGCGCCGTTTGGAGGTCGCCCTCGGCAGCGTGGAGGAGACCTCGACAACGCGCTCCCATCGCCTGCGGCCATGGAGTCCCCCGGCGGCGCCCGGCTTCCTCCAGCCATTCGAGCTGGACGCGGGCCTCGTCCAGGTCGCCTACTGCAACCAGAGCCTCGATCGCCAACTCCGG
>JAICGW010000008.1 GCA_025922945.1 Acidimicrobiia bacterium
CCCAACCACGCCACCACCAACGCAGCCGTGCCGAGCACGTTTACGTATTCCCATCCTTCGCCTTTATTGAATGTGAAGAAGCCGTTGAAGCGGTGGACCGAGCCGGCCGCCGTCACCATTGTCGCCACCACCGCTGCCGCCGCGATCGGGGTCAAGAGCCCCACTGCCAAACCCGCTCCGGCCGCCAGCTCCCCGAACGCAGCCAGGCGCGCTTGCAACGGAGCCATTTTGAATCCAACCTGCTCGAACCAGCGGGCGGTGCCTTCCTGGGTGCGGGCGTGTCGAACGCCATGGGCGAAGAACGACAGCCCGACCACAACGCGAAGAAAGAGCATGGCACCGTCTAAGGCCGTCATCTTGACGACGTTATCGGTCCGCAACTCCTTTAGCCTCGAGGAACTTGCTCACCCTTGCAGAATGTCGCACCGCCGACGAGGCCGATCCTCTCGCCGATCGGCGCGCTTTCTTTGATCTTCCCCCCGAGCTCATCTATCTCGACGGAAACTCCCTGGGTCCTCCGCCGCAGAGTGTTCGCCATGGGGTCGAGCAGGTGCTCTCGGATTGGCGCCGCCGATTGATCGCCGGGTGGTGGGACAGCGGCTGGGTGGACCTCCCTCGCCTCGTCGGTGCGAGGCTGGAACCCATCGTCGGCGCCGAGCCGGGCTCAATCGTCTGCACCGATTCGACCTCGGTGAACCTGTTCAAGGCAGTCACCGCACTGTGCGACTTGTCCCCCGGTGACATCCTCACCGACGTAGGCAACTTTCCCTCATGTCTTTACATCCTCGAAACCATCGCGAGCCGACAGCATCGGCGGCTGCGGGTGGTCGATCCCGATGACGTACTGAGCACGATCGACGGCGATGTCGGTGTGGTCTCGCTTACCCAGGTCGACTTTCGGAGCGGACGGCTTCATGACATGGAGGAGATCACCCGTCGCGCCGCCGCGGCGGGGGCGATGACGGTGTGGGACCTTTCCCACTCGGCGGGAGTGATCCCGATCGAGCTTGCTCGTTGGGGGGCCGACGCCGCCGTCGGGTGCGGTTATAAGTATCTCAACGGAGGCCCGGGGGCTCCGGCCTACATCTATGTCTCGCCGCGACACTCTCAAGAAGCGGCCAACCCGATCAATGGTTGGTTCTCCCATCGCTTCCCCTTCGATTTCTCCACCGAGTTCATCCCCGCCGATGGAATCGATCGCATGAGAACTGGAACGCCGGACATCCTCTCGATGGTCGCTCTCAACGAGGCGCTCAAAGCGTATGAAGCCGTCCGGGTCGAGCAGGTGCGGGAAAAGTCTGTTGCCCTCACGGCACTGTTCATCGACCTCGTCGATCGTGGAGTGGGCTGCGAGGTGCTGACGCCACGAGAACCAGAGCGGCGCGGCAGCCACGTAAGCCTAAAGATCCCACAGGCGGAGAAGCTCATGTCGGCGCTTGCCGACGAAGGAGTGATCGGTGACTTTCGGCCGCCCGATGTCGCCCGCTTTGGATTCTCGCCCCTCTACATCGGTTATGAGCATGTGTGGCGGGCGACGGCCGCCATCAAGGCGATCCTCGCCCGCCTTTAGGCGAGGAAACGGCGGGCGGCATCGAAGACCAGCCAGATACCGATCAGAGTGACGGCCAATCCGCCGAACTGGGGGACTCGCAGCTGCCACGTCTGTCGCCAGCGGCTGGAACTGATTCGGGTCCACCCCCACCTCTGAGCACCAACGGCGAGGAGGCCGGCTCCGATCAGGCTGACCGACATCCCCAGGCCGAACGCGGCCACCAGCGCCAGCCCCCACCAGGCTTCCCCCTGCGCTACCGCACCCAGCAGTAGCACTACCGCCGAGGCCGAAGGCACCAGCCCTCCGGCCAAGCCGAGGGCAGCGAGCGAACGCCAACCGGCGGCGCGGTGCGCAAGGTGGCCTCCCTTGTGGTCGTGGTCGTGCTCGTGGTCATGATCGTGCTCGTGAGGCTGGTCATGACCGTGGGAATGGTGATGTTCCCGATCCCGGCGGACGGCGCGGACCAACATCACGGACCCGATCGAGGTCACGATCAAGGCCGAGATCAGCGACAGCCACGGGTACACCGACTCGGGCTGGAACGCTGAGGTGGTGAGAGCGGTCACCAGTCCCAAAAGGCCGACCCCGAGTGTGTGCGAAAGAGCGACGCTCAACCCCAACCCCACCGCGGTGCGTGGTCCCCCCCGGCGACCCACCAGATAGGCCGCGATCAGGGTCTTGCCGTGGCCAGGAGCGAGGGCATGCCCGGCCCCGAGGGCCAGGGCAGCCAGCAACGCCAGGACGCCGGAGCCTCCTGCCACTCCGCGGCCGATTCGCGCGACCAACGCCGGGGTGGTGGCGGTTGGAGTCGACACCGTCTTTCTCCGACCGGGTCCGAAGACGATCGATCCCGCTCGTTCCTCCCGGGTGGGTCCGGCCGGATAGGTGGTGAGGATCTCGGAGGGACTGGCCGATGGCAGCGTCGTCTCGATTGCCAACCCCTGACTCGAGGCGACGATCTCCGACCACCCCAAGCGATCGACATAGACCCGGTTCTCTACCTGCAACTCGCCGCGGTGCTCGGCGAGAGCGGCGGCGAACCGACACTCGATGCGCAGCGTGTCGAGGTCGCCCTGCCCGGGTGGAAAATTCAAAATGGCGCCCCGGCTTTCAAGTACGAGCGGCGCGGTTTCCAGCCGGAGGACGATCTCGGAGCCTAAGCCGTTGCAGGCGCCGGCGGCGTACTCCTCGCCTTCGCGAGCGCCCACAATGCCGTCACCGTCCTGATCGATGGTCCGCTTTTCCCGGAACGCTGGAATCTCGGCCATGTCGACCACCAGTGAGACGTCCAGCGAGCCCGGACTGAAGGAGAGGCCGAGGTGGACGTTGGTGGTGAAGTTGCCCAACGGATGGGCAAGAGCGGTTCCCGTCATCAGCGACAGCGCGACCGTGGTCAGGATGAGAAGCCGCCCGCGCTGGGACCCGGCACGACGAGGCGACTCGTGACGCGCTCGGCCCTTTCCCAGACCTCGATCCCTTGACAGCCGGCCCATCGACGAGGGGTTCGTTTTCGGGATAGCAAAGGATTGGTGGCCAGTTTTGAAAACTGAGCAATCCGCGGTGAGCCGGACTCCGAAACCGATGTCGAAGCGTCCGACAGAAGGAGAAAGAGAACATGCGCCAGCTTTTCAGAACGTTGCCGATCCTGGCGGTCATCGCTGCATTAGCGGTCGGGCTGGTGGCTGGCCCGGCGAGCTTGTTGGCGGCCGATCACCTCGACGCCCCGGGGTTGACGCCTCCCGGCGGCGATTCCCGATTGGACATCAACGATGTCTACGCGTTTCAGTCGCCGGCCAATCCCGACCATGCGGTCCTGATCATGACCACCAATCCCGCAGCCGGAGCGCTCACCGGACAGCTCGGGTTTCACCCTGATGCCACCTATGAGTTCTTGGCCGACACCGACGGCGACGCCAAGCCCGACAACTGGGCCCGGATCAACTTCGATCCAACCGACTCCAGCGGTCAGCAGGCATATCGGCTCAAGGTCAAAGGCAACGGACCCAACATCAGCGGGGTGACGGGACAACTGGTTGACCTCGATGGTCAGGTGAAGGTCACGGCCGGAACGTTTGACGATCCGTTCTTTTTCGATCTGGTGAGCTTCCTGGCAGCTGATTTCGACTGCTCGACTGCAAGCAACTTCTTTACCGGGCTCAACACTCAGGCGATCGTCTTCGAGTTTCCGCGGTCGGAGCTATCGGGAACGGTCGGGGTCTGGGCTCGGACCATGCTCGGCGATCAGCAGATCGACCGCATGGGGAGACCAGCGATCAACACCGTGTTCATCCCCAACAACATCTTCGAGCCCGCCGGCTCTGAGCCGTCGCAGAGGAATGCGTTCAACGCCGGGAAGCCGCAGCACGATCAGCGTGATTTCCGGAACGAAGTTGTCGACACGCTCGAGATCTTCTACGGAGCCGGAAACCCGACTGTCGGGACCCTTACCGACATCCTTCTGCCCGATGTGCTGACCGTGGACTTCGGGTCGAGCGCGGGATTCCTCAACGGTCGGAGATTGGCCGACGACGTCATCGACGCCGAGCTCGGCCTCGTGACCAACGGGGCCGTCACCACCGACTGCGTGAGCAACGACTCCGCCTTCAGCGGAACCTTCCCCTACCTGGCACCGAAAAACTGACAACCGGAATTGATAGGAGCGGCTCTCGAGCCGCTCCTATCAGAGGAGTGAATCTTGACTCTGCGAAAAATTCTGGTCGTAGCCTTGCTCGGGGTCGTGGCCCTGGTTGGTCCTGGTCTGTTGCCAGCCCGACTCGGCGGCACCTATCCGAGCGGTGACCGCCCGGTGCCCGACACCGTTGCCGCCCTGGCGCTCTTTCAGAGCCGGGTGGAGCGGGATGCAAATGCCATCAATCTCACCGTGCTCGCACAGCTCTATGCCCGGCGCAGCCGCGAGACGGGAAATGTTGAAGAACTGGCCTCGGCCGAAACTGCAGTGAGGGCGGCTCTCGCCCAAAAACCAAATTACGGACCAGCAATGCTCACACTGGCCTCGGTTTTGGCCGGCCAGCATCGCTTCGACGAAGCCCTCACCACCGCCCACCGAGCCCAACAGCTCGACCCTCGATTGGGGGCGTTGGGCCTGGTGGGTGATGTACTCGTTGCCACCGGCGACTATGAGGGCGCCAGGGAGGCGTACTCGCATCTCGCCGGTACGCCTGGCTCGCCCGGGCTCGCCGCCCGGATGGCCCACCTGTATGAGTTAGAGGGGGATCTCGAGAAGGCGATCCGTCAAACCGAACGGGCCGCGGCCGCAGGGCTCGATCAGGGAGCCGTGGGCGAAGAGGCTGCTTGGTTTCAGGTTCGCCTCGGCGACCTCAACTTCACCGTCGGGAAGTTCGGGGAAAGCGATCGCCGCTATCGGGCGGCGCTCGAGCTTCTTCCCGGTTATTGGCCCGCGCTGGCGGGACGGGGGAAGGTCAGCACCGCCCGTGGAGACTTCGACCGGGCGGTCCAGTTCTACGAGTTGGCCGCCGCCGTGGTCCCCCGCCCGGAAGTGATGGTCGCTCTTGGCGACATCTACTCCATCAACGGGGAGCTCAGGCGGGCTCGCGACAGCTACGCCACCGTCGAGATCATTTCCCAGCTTTCGCCTGGCGTGTATGACCGCAACCTCGCCCTCTACGAGGCCGATCATGGCGACCCCGAAGCGGCGCTGGCGTTGGCTGAGAGTGGTCTAGAGGAGCGCCGGGATGTCTATGGGTACGACACCTTGGCCTGGGCTTTCTATCGCCTGGCGCGCTATGGCGACGCTCGCCGCGCCATGGATCGGGCGCTGTCGCTCGGAACCCGCGATCCGCAATTGCTATTTCATTCCGGCGCCATCTGGCTGGCCCTGGGAGACAACAGGTCGGCCATTACCGACCTCGAGGCGGCTCTCGAGCTCAACCCGCACTTCCACCCCCGTTATGCGGAGGAGGCGCGTGAGATGCTGGCCCTCGCCCGCAGTTTTGACTAAGTAGCTGGCCTCACGGGTTCGAGGCCTACCACTCGGGAGAAAGCGAATTCGCCCTCCACCCGTTCGGGGATGAGCTGGGCCTTGCCCGTTTGATCACCCATCACCAACTCGACGACCAGCGCCTTTCCGGCGACCCCGGTGTCGTCGAGGACCGTCAGTGTTCCAGTCCAGGTCCCCGCGTCCTCATCATCAGCCACGTCCACCGTCCCCACCGTGAGCAATACGCCGTCAAGGGTGATGCGAACCGGTCCCGAGTAGTTCATTGTGGGACGTTTCTATCAGGTAGCTCGGATGTTTTCGGGGAAGCGGGCGGGAGAATTCTCCAACGGTCCAGCGGGGAGGCAGCCCCAGCCGCTCATCTCTTCTTGGTACGAAGCTGAGGGACGGTCGTGGATCGGAGGACGAGATCGCGCCGATAAAGGTTGTGAGCTTCCCTGACCCGGCGGTCGGCTTCAGATCGCAACCGTTCTGTCTCCTCCAAAAGCCGCGCGACTTCGGCGCGCAAGCTCTCGATTTCATTGGTGAGGCTCAGCACCTGCCGCACCCCTTCGAGGTTGAGACCGCGTGCTGTCAGCTCGTTGATGAGCGCGAGGCGGTCGACGTCGGCCTGCGAGTAGCGACGGGTACCCCCCGGGGTCCGATACGGCTCGACCAATCCCTTGCGCTCGTAGATGCGAAGAGTTTGGGGATGCATCCCCGCCATTTCGGCAGCGACCGAGATGACAAAAACGGCTGCGGCCTTGCGCTCGTTCATGAGACCGTTTCCTGGCGAGTGCGGAGATGACCACGGAGGTCGTCGTCATCGATCGCCGCCAGCTCCTCGAGTAGGCGCTTTTCCTCTCGGGAGATCTTGGCCGGCACGACTACTTCGACCTTGGCGTAGAGATCACCGGTTTGTCGGCGGCCGCCGCTGACTCCTCGCCCTTTCACCCGGAATATCTTCCCAGAGGGCGTACCCGCCGGCACTTTGATCGATACCTTGCCGTTGAGAGTTGGCACCTCGAGGGTGGTGCCGAGCGTCGCCTCGGTGTAGCTGATCGGAACCGTGATATGGAGGTCGTCGCCTTTGCGCTTGAACAGCGGATGGCTCGAGACATGAACCTTGACCAGCAGATCCCCCGGAGGTCCGCCGTTGGCGCCGGGGGCTCCCTTGCCCGCCAGGCGGACCGTGGCACCGTCCTTGATCCCGGCCGGAATCCTGACCTTGATCGTGCGAGTGCGGACTTCGGTCCCTCGTCCCCGGCACTGACTGCAGGGTTGGGTGATCAGGCGCCCGCTGCCACCACACTGAGGACAGGGCTGGCTGAATGAAAAGACGCCTTGATTCTGCGCAACGACCCCATCGCCACCGCAGGTTGGGCAGATATCGATGGCCGAACCCGGTTCCGCTCCGGAGCCGCCGCAGCGACTGCAGGGAGCCTCGCCTCGCAGTTCGACGCTGGTGATGAGCCCGCCGATCGCATCGTCAAACGAGATGTTGAGATCGGCGGTGGTGTCTCGCCCCTTCTGCGGGCCGGCTCTCCCGCGGGCTCCGCCGAATCCGAATATGTCTCCGAATCCGCCGAAGATGTCACTCAGGTCTTCGACCCGTACTCGTTGGCCACCGCCGCCAAAGCCACGGCCGCCTTGACCGCCATAATTCCTGAAGGCACCCGATTCCACCAGGCGGCGAAGTTCGTCGTACTCCTTGCGCTGCTCGGCATCGGAGAGCACCCCGTAGGCCTCCGAGATCTGCTTGAACTTCTCCTCGGCGGCACCGTCTCCGGGGTTGGCGTCGGGATGGAACTTCTGCGCCAGCTTGCGATAGGCGCGCTTGATCTCCTCGGCCGTGGCCGAGTTGGAGATGCCCAAGATCTGATAGAAGTCCTTGTCAACCCAATCGCGATTCAAAGATTCATTCCTTGCGAGGCGTGACCCCCACCATGCTGGCGCGCAGCACCCTGCCCTTGAGGCGATACCCGCGGCGGAACTCGTCGGTGATTACCAGCTCGCCGTTGCCCTCGCCGCTGGTGGTGACGGCCTCGTGCAATGAAGGATCGAATGGCATGTCGAAAGTCTCGATCGGCTCGAGTCCTTCCTTGGCCAACACGTCGAGAAGCTGGTCGCGAGTGCTGCGGACCCCGGACTTGAGCTTCTCCTCTGTTTCGGTAGTGGTTTCAACGGCGAGGGCGGCATCGAGGCTGTCGATCACTGGCAGGAGCGCCGAGACCACTCGCTCGGAGGCGCGATCGACGAGACCGCCCATCTCGCGCTGGGCGCGCTTGCGGTAGTTGTCGAAATCGGCTGCCACCCGCCGCAGGTCGTCGAGATAGGAGTCGGCCTCCTTGCGCGACGCGGCCAGGGCCGCCACCAGTTGGTCAATGGCCTCTTCGGGGTCGTCGGAGAGGTCGAGGCCCAAAGACTCGGCCGTGACCGCCTCGATGGCCTCTTCCTCTACCGGCTCTGCCTCGACGATGGTGATCTCAGGGAGATCAGGTTGCTTGCTCATCGCCCTCGTCGACGATCTCCGCCTCGACCACATCGTCATCGCCGGCGCCCTCGCTCCCTGCACCGGCGCCCGGCTGGGAGGCGGCTTCCTGGTACATCCGGGTAAAGGCTCCCTGGCTGGCGGTCACGAGAGCTTCGATCCGGGAGCGGAGCGTCGCCGTGTCCGAGTTCTCGTCGCCGAGGGCGGCCTTGAGATCGGAGAGAGCCGAGTCGATGGAGCCGCGCTCGTCGGCGGACAGCTTCTCGCCCTGTTCGGCCAGGACCTTCTCGGTCTGGTGGACGACCTGATCGCCCTGGTTCCGAGTCTCGATCTGCTCGCGGCGCATGCGATCCTCCTCGGCGTATGCCTCGGCGTCCTTGACCATCCGGTCGATGTCGTCCTTGGCCAGAGCCGTGCCGCCGGTGATCGTCATCGCCTGCTCCTTCCCGGTGGCCATGTCCTTGGCGTGGACATTGACGATGCCGTTGGCGTCGATGTCGAATGTCACCTGGATCTGCGGCACCCCCATCGGGGCCGGCGGGATCCCCGTCAGCTGGAAGCGACCCAGGCTCTTGTTATCCGCAGCCATGGTGCGCTCGCCTTGGAGGACGTGAATCTCCACTTCCGGCTGGTTGTCGGCCGCGGTGGTGAAGGTCTCGGTTCGACGGGTGGGGATGGTGGTGTTGCGCTCGATCATCTTGGTCAACACCGCCCCCTTGGTCTCGATCCCGAGGGTCAGCGGCGTCACATCGAGCAGGAGGATGTCCTTCACATCACCTTTCAATACGCCAGCCTGAATGGCGGCACCGGCGGCCACGACCTCATCGGGGTTGACGCCCTTGTGAGGGTCCTTGCCGGTGAGACCCTTGACCAACTCCTGGACGGCGGGCATCCGGGTCGACCCACCCACCAGAACGACGTGGTCGATGTCGGCCACCGGGATCCCTGAGTCCTTGATCGCCTGCTGGAAGGGACCCTTGCAGCGTTCGAGCAGGTCCTCGGTGAGCTTCTGGAACTCCGAACGGGTGAGCTTGCGCTGGAGGTGAAGCGGGCCCTCGGCGGTGGCAGTGATGAAAGGAAGGTTGACCTCGGTCTCCGAAACCTGGGAGAGCTCGATCTTGGCCTTTTCGGCCGCTTCCTTGAGCCGCTGACTCGCCATCCGGTCTTTGCCGAGGTCGACCCCGTGGTCGTTCTTGAATCCGGTGATCAGCCAATCGACGATGGCCTGGTCCCAGTCGTCACCGCCCAGATGGGTGTCGCCGGAAGTGGCCTTGACCTCGAAGACGCCCTCACCGATCTCGAGAAGGGAGACGTCAAAGGTTCCACCGCCGAGGTCGAAAACCAAGATGGTGTGGTCGGTGCTCTCCTTGTCGAGCCCATAGGCCAGCGAGGCGGCGGTGGGCTCATTGATGATCCGCAAGACGTTGAGCCCGGCGATCTGGCCGGCTTCCTTGGTGGCCGTGCGCTGGGCATCGCCGAAGTAGGTGGGAACCGTGATCACGGCGTCGGTGATGTTGTCGCCCAGGAAGGCCTCGGCGTCTCGCTTCAGCTTCATGAGGATCCGAGCCGAGATCTCTTGGGCGGTGTAGTTCTTTCCCTCGATCGAAATCGACCAGTCGGTGCCCATCTCTCGCTTGACCGAGCGAATCGTGCGATCGGGGTTGGTGATCGCCTGGCGCTTGGCCACCTCGCCCACCAAAACCTGTCCCTCCTTGAAGGCGACCACCGAGGGGGTGGTCCGAGAGCCCTCGGCATTGGGGATGATGGTGGGTTCGCCCCCCTCCAGGGTGGCGATGACGCTGTTGGTGGTTCCAAGATCGATGCCGACGGCACGGGCCATATCTGCTCCTCGTAGGTTGAGTGGGTTCAGCGATTATAACTTGAGTCAGGTATTGTCATATTCCAGGATCAGGAAATATTGCCCCGGCGAAGGGCGTTTTGACTACCGATTTTTCAACAGGAGAACCCTTTTGACCCAAAACCTCGATACCCAGACCCTTCCCGTCCTCCCGCTTCGAAACGGGGTCGTCTTCCCCCATATGGTGGTCACCCTCCGCATCGAGACCTCGGAAGGAAAGATCGCCCTGGCGGCGTCCGAGCAAGCCGGCGGTCGTCTGATCCTGGTGCCGCGGGTGGCCGGCAAGTACGCCTCGGTCGGGACCATCGCCGAGATCCAGCAAAGCGACGAGGAAGGGAACGTGGTGGTGTCGGGGGTAGGGCGCGCCCGGGTGGGCAGTGGCTCCGCCGATACCGCCGGAGCCCTCTGGGTCGAATTCGAGCCCTATCCCGAGGTCGATGTCCACGACGAAGCCCTCGATGACCTCGTGGCCGAGTACCGAGCGGTGGTGACCGAGGTCCTCGATCATCGCGGCGTCGGAGCGGTGGCGGAGAGAATCCTGGGTCTGGAAAACCCTTCGCAACTCGCCGACCTGGCCGTCTACTCACCCGACCTCAGTCTCGAGCAGAAGGTGGAGATTCTGGAGACGCTCGACGTCAGGGAGCGTCTCGGCAAGCTTCTCATCTGGATGCGAGAGGTCCTCGCCGACCTCGAACTGCGACGGCGGGTGCGCGACGATGCCGCCGAGCGAATCGACAAAAGTCAGCGCGACTACTTGCTGCGCCAGCAGATGGAGGCCATCAAGAAGGAGTTGGGTGAGGAACAGGGAGCCTCCGACAGCTATCGGGCCCGGCTCGAAGAGACGGCGATGCCCGAGAAGGTCAAGGAGGCCGTCGAGCGGGAGATCGACCGCCTCGAGCGGATGTCCGAGCAGTCCCCGGAGCATTCGTGGATCAGGACCTGGCTCGACACGATGTTCGACATTCCCTGGGGCAAGCGCTCAGAGGATCGGCTCGATCTCAACGAGGCATGGACCGTGCTCGATGCCGATCACACCGGGCTCCACGATGTCAAGGAGCGGATCGTCGAGCACCTCGCGGTTCGCAAGCTGCGTCAGGAGCGGGGGCTAACCGAGGAGAACTCGCGGCAGTCCGGAGCCATCCTGCTGCTCGTCGGCCCTCCGGGGGTCGGTAAAACCTCGCTCGGGGAATCGGTCGCCCGTGCCCTGGGACGGAAGTTCGTGCGCGTCGCCCTCGGTGGGATCCGCGACGAGGCCGAGGTGCGGGGACACCGGCGTACCTATGTCGGCGCCCGCCCGGGTCGGATCGCCCGCGCCCTGACCGAGGCCGAGACCATGAACCCCGTCTTCCTGCTCGACGAGATGGACAAGGTCGGAAGTGACTGGCGAGGAGATCCGTCCTCGGCCTTGCTCGAGGTGCTCGATCCCGCCCAGAACCACACGTTCCGTGACCACTATCTCGAGGTGGATCTCGACCTTTCGGATGTTCTCTTCATCGCCACCGCCAACGTGGTGGAGACCATCCCCGCTCCGCTGTTAGATCGGACCGAAGTCATCCGGCTCGATGGCTATACGGACGAGGAGAAGGTCGCCATCGCCCGCGATCACCTGCTGCCCCGCCAGATCCGGCAGGCCGGTCTCGAGCCCGAGGAGGTCGCCGTCACCGAAGAAGCGCTGGGAGTGGTGGTCGATCGCTACACACGGGAGGCCGGTGTTCGTTCCCTCGAACGAGAACTCGGCAAGCTTTCCCGCAAGGTGGCGACCAAGGTCGCCAAGCGCGAGGACGACGAGAAGGACGTAATCGAGATCGACGGCGGGGACGTCGTCGAATACCTGGGCAAGCCCAAGGTATGGCATGACGAAGCCAAAGATCGAACCGACGTCCCCGGCGTGGCCACTGGCCTGGCCGTCACCGGCACCGGTGGCGACGTGCTCTTCATCGAGGCCACGGCCACCGATGGCGAAGCGGGCCTCACGCTGACCGGTCAGCTCGGCGATGTCATGAAGGAGTCGGCGCGGATCGCCCTCTCATATGTCGAAGCTCACGCCCGCGAACTGGAAGTGGAACCGGCGGCGCTCAAGCGGCGCTTCCACGTCCACGTACCGGCCGGGGCCGTGCCCAAGGACGGGCCGTCCGCCGGGATCACGATGGTGACGGCGGTGGCCTCGCTCCTCACCGGGCGCAAGGTTCGCTCGGAAGTGGGCATGACCGGTGAGGTCACCCTCCAGGGGAAGGTCTTGCCGATCGGTGGGCTCAAGCAGAAGGTGCTGGCCGCTCACCGAGCGGGGCTGACGACGGTCCTCTTCCCACAGCGGAATGAGATCGATATGGACGACATCCCCGAATCGGTACGCGAGAAGATGACCTTCCATCCGGTCGAGACCGTCGACCAGGTCCTCGATCTCGCCCTCGAGTCCGCCTAATCATTCGGCGCAGATCCAGCACGGTCAACCGTGCTGGATTTACTCCAGAACAAAAAGTCGGTGCTGGGCGAGCTCGATGTAGGCCGGCTCGATGTCGAATCCGACGTAGTGACGGCCGCTTTGTTGGGCAGCCACCGCCGTCGTTCCGGAGCCGATGAAGGGGTCCAGCACCAGGTCGCCGGCATAGGTGTAGAGCTCGATCAATCTCCGCGGCAAGTCGACGGGAAAAGGTGCGGGATGGCCGACCCGGCTCGCGCTAGCGGATGGGATCTCCCAGAGGTCGAGGGTGGCCAGCATGAATTCCTCAGCGGAGATGGTGGCGAGGTGCGGCAATCCCCGTTGCTGTCTCTCGCCGCGGCTGATGGCCCGATCAAATCGCCCTTTGCTGGCGACCACCACCCGCTCGGTGAGGTCCCGTAGCACCGGGTTGGCGGGGCTGCGATAGCTGCCCCAGGCACAGGAGCCGCTCTGGCCTCTCGCTTTGCGCCAAACAATCTCGCCCCGCAAGAGCAGACCGAGGTCATCTTGGAGGATGGCGGTGACGTCGGCGGCGAGCGATCGATATGGTCGCCTGCCCAGGTTGGCGACGTTGATGGCCAGCCTGCCTCCCGGCTCGAGCTTCTGGGTGCATACGGAGAGGACCTCTCTCAGCATGTCGAGGTATTGACCGTAGGCAAAAGGCTCCTCCCCGGCGGAGATGACTTCCTCATATTCCTTGCCGGTGAAATAGGGGGGAGAGGTAACCACCAGCGCCACCGACCGGTCGGTGACCTGCTCAGCGCTCATCAGGCGAGCGTCGCCAACAAAGAGGCGGTCGACTACCGCCGCCGGGCTGATCTCGTCGTCGGGGGAGATGGTGGGGAGGGGGAAACGCTGATAGAAGCCGCTCGAATCGTGGCTCTCACGTCGGCCCGAGCCAAAAGACGAGGTGGAAGTGGGGCGGCGAGGCACCTACTCACGCTACCGGGGGCGATTGCGGCGTATCGGGAATAGAACCGGTGGGGCCTATGCTTGCAATTGCAAGCAGAAGAGGAAAGAAATGATCCATGCCCAACTCGCCGACGGAACCGACATCGTCGTCCGACCGGTACGTCCTGAAGACAAGCCGTTGCTCGTGGCCGGAATGGCCCGGTTGTCCGACCGCTCCCGTCGGCAGCGCTTCTTGGTTTCCACCGATCACCTGACGCGGAGCCAGCTCGCCTACCTCACCGAAGTTGATCAGCGCGACCATCATGCCTGGGGCGTGCTCGCCAATGGCGAACCGGTCGCCATTGGGCGTCTGGTGCGGCTTGACGACGATGAAGGAGAAGTGGCCATCACCGTGCTGGACGACTGGCAGGGACGGGGAATCGGCGAGATCCTGGTTCAGCACCTCGCCGGGCTTGCCCGGGAAGCCGGCATCAAACGGTTGATCTTCGTGTCCCTTCCGGAGAACGTGGGGATTGCCCGTCTGCTGGCTCGCTTCGAGAAGATCAGCAAGACCGAAGACGGCCTCGTCACCACCACGATCGAAACTACCAGCGTCGCTCCTCCGGCCTTCGCCGCCGGAGTTCGCTAGAACTGATGGGATCACTCAGAACAGGAGGAGCTGATGCCCCGAATCTCCTATCCCGACCTTGACTCACTCGACCCTGGCGATCGAGAAATAGTCGAATACGGTCGCACTCATTCCACCCCGCGGCCCGAGAGCCAGGCCATTCGCTCTCACGTGCCTGCCGTACTCCATGCCTTCACCAACGCGTGGCGCACGACGTTCTTGGACGGCGTCTTGGATCATCAGATCAAGGAGCTTTGCCGCGTCTACGTCTCCAAGTCGATCAAATGTGAGTATTGAGGAGTACAGCGATCCGTCCAGGCTGGACGGCAAGGACTAACCGAAGCTGATTACGACGAGCTCCTTCAGTTCGAGAACTCGGATCGATTTGACGAGCGGGAGAAGACCGCCCTCCGCTACACCAGCGCCATCCTTTGGGACGCCGACATTGCCGACGACAAGCTCTGGGCCGATCTCCATCGCCATTTCACCGAGCCCGAGCTGGTCGAACTGGGCTTCTTCATCGCCTTGACCAGCGGACAGCAACGGTGGATCAAGACCCTCGGGATCGGCCATCAAGAGGTGCTGGGCGATACCACCGTCGGCCTGGCCGATGGCAGATCTGAGCGTGTCTGAGACGAAAAAAACCGCGCCGAGCCAAGCTCTAACCGGGGACGGCCACCCTTGACTCAAGGCGGTCGAGGAAAGGGATCTGAGCAGGGTTCAAGAGCCGGCGGGCGTCGTCGGGCAAGCACCAACTGACCCGGTCGATCTCGGGGAATTCCTGAACCCGTCCTCGCCACATCATTCGAAAGGTGCCGGGGTCGAGGGTGGCGGGATCGAAGTCGGCCGCCACCGCCCAAGCGGTGACGTTCTTTCCCGATCGCATGCGCACCGACCCAAGTTCCACCCAGTTCTCGGTCGGCGCCTGCCACCCGGTCTCTTCCTGGAACTCGCGCAGAGCCGCCGAGCGGGGATCCTCGTCGGGTCCGATCTCGCCCTTCACCACGCTCCAAGCCCCCAGATCCTTGCGAGCGAAGAAAGGTCCGCCGGGATGGGCGATGAGCACCTCCAGAACCTGGCGGAATCGGTAGGGGAGAAGACCGGCGCTCGTCCGCATCGTGATCACCCTATCTCCGGCCCGTAGCATCGGCGGAAGGTGTCGAAATCGGCCTCGGCCCATTCGTCGTAAGGCGGTATCCAGACGAAGGAAAGGAGAAAGGATGCCTCTCTATGCAGCACTCATCTACTCCGAAGAAGGAGGAGAGGCCTCGCCCGAGGAGTGGTCAAAGGTGATGGCGGAGTACAACGAGTTCTCAGCGAAGGCTGGAGCCGCCGGCGTGATCCAGGGCGGTGAGGCGCTCGAAGAGACCACGACAGCCACAACTGTCCATGTCAAGGGCGGCAAAGGTGGCGAGGCAGTACACACCGACGGTCCTTTTGCTGAAACCAAAGAAGCCCTCGGTGGCTTCTACCTTCTCAAGTGCGCCGATCTCGACGAGGCGCTCGGATGGGCCGCCCAGATCCCGGGCGCATGGCGGGGAAGGGTGGAGGTCCGGCCCTGCGTTGACTTCTCGCAGGCACAATGACCTGAGTCGATGACGCTTGGGGAAACGATTCGGATCGAGGGTGGTCGGGTTCTGGCCACCCTCATCCGCTTCACAGGAGACATCGGTCTGGCCGAGGACGCCCTCCAGGAGGCAACGATCGTTGCATTGGAGCGCTGGACCACCGATGGCGTCCCCGCCCATCCGGCCGCCTGGCTGACAGCCGTTGCCCGCAACAAGGCCCTCGACCGAATTCGGCGAGACGCTCGTCGGAGGGACAAGGAGATCGAAGCGCATTACGAGCGGCCATTTGAGATGGAAGAAGACGACAGCCTTCGGCTGATTTTCACCTGCGCCCACCCGGCCTTGTCGATGGAGGCGCGGATTGGCCTGACGCTGCGGTTGGTCGGAGGACTCAAGACCTCGGAGATCGCCGGACTTTTTCTCGTGCCCGAAGCCACGGTGGGCCAAAGAATCAGCCGGGCCAAGAAGAAGATCGCCCTGGCGCGCATTCCCTACCGGGTGCCATCGCCACATGAGCTACCCGATCGCCTGGCCGGCGTGCTGGCGGTCATCTATCTCATATTCACCACGGGCCACCACGCATTCGAGGGTCCGCTTGACTCACGATTCGATCTCGCCGCAGAGGCGATACGTCTTGGTCGATTGCTGGTGGGATTGATGCCCGATGAACCCGAAGCACTGGGACTCCTGGCCCTGATGCTCGCCACCACCGCCCGTCAGCGCGCCAGGCTCGACGAACACGGGGACATCGTCCTGCTCGCCGATCAGGACCGGTCGCTGTGGGATCTGAAGGCGATCAACGAGGCCTCGCTTCTGATCGAGAAGGCTCTGCGCCGTCGACGGGTGGGGCCATACCAAATCCAGGGCGCCATCGCCTGCCTGCACGGCCAAGCCCGGTCGGATGCCGAAACCGATTGGCGGCAGATTTCCGATCTCTATCGCTTCCTCGAGTCCTTCAACGACGGTCCCGTGATCCGCGTCAATCGAGCGGTAGCCGAGTCGAAGGTGTTCGGTCCTGAGGCGGGCCTGGAGTTACTGGAAGGGATCTCCGGGGTGGACAGCTGGCACCTGTACTGGTCGACCCGAGCCGACTTTCTCCGTCAGCTCGGCCGCGAGGCTGAGGCCGCGGTCGCGTATCGCTCCGCCCTGGCGATGAACATGAACGATGCCGATCGCCGGTTTCTCGAGCGGCGGCTGGCATCGCTGTCGTTAGCCTGATTTTTCAGTGCCACACTTGCCGGCCTTGCCAGCGCCTGACTTCCATTTGATCCCCGGCGAGGACCTTTCCGGCGGCCTCCGGCGGATCTGTCTGGAGCAGTTCGAAGCATCGCTCGACGCCCTCTCCTCGGGCCCCGATCTCAACCTGGCCATCCATGAACTGCGGAAGTCGAACAAACGGGTGCGGGCGCTATTGCGCATGGTCCGCCCGGTCATTGGCGACAAGGTATATCGAGCCGAAAACGACGCCCTGGTCCAAGCCTCCCGGCTGGTGGCGCCGGTTCGGAATGGCAAGGTGCTATTGGACGCGGTGACCCGATTGCGGGGCCGGTACAGCCACTTGCTGGCTCCGGGAGTATTCGGGGGAATCGAAGACCGGCTCCATAACCGCCACGAGCGGATGATGAATCGCATCCTTGACGATCCGGAGGTGCTCCAGCAGGTGACGGCAATCGTCTACCGCGCCCGCTCGCGTTATGCAGCCTGGCCCACTGATCCATCCGACCCGCGCTACGGCGCCCGCATGATCCCCAACTCCTTTCGATCGATCGGGGCAGGGGTTAGTCGCACCTATGACCGGGGGCGCAAGGCGATGGAAGTCGCCTACCGCACTCGAGCCCCGCAGCAGTTCCACGACTGGCGCAAGCAGGTCAAATACCTCCGGCATCAGATGGAGGTCCTCGATCCACTGTGGCCGGAGGTGATCGGCGGTCTGGCAGCATCGCTCGAGCATCTGGGCGACGTCCTCGGCGACGACCACGATCAGAGCGAGTTGATCGCCTTGGTGGCGGCACTTCCCGAGCTCGCCCCCGACCCCGACGAGCGCAATCTCCTGGTCGCCTTATCCCATCAACGCCGGCGCGAGCTTGAAGGCGCCGCCCGCGTGATGGGTGGCCGTATCTACGCCGAAGGAGCGAAGCAGTTCACCGACCGTCTCAAGGCGTATTGGTCGGCCTGGTCCTACGGCCGCGATTGAGACCGGCTCCATGGACGAAATCCCTGATCCCGCTCTCGTCGTTCTGGTTGGTGCGTCCGGATCGGGGAAGACCAGCTGGGCCGAGCAGGGATATCGACCCGAAGAGATCGTTTCTTCCGATCGATTGCGGGCGCTGGTGGGGAGTGGAGAGCATGATCTCGATGCCAGCGAGGTTGCCTTCGACATCCTCGACCGCATCGTCAGCTCCCGGGTCGGCCGGCGGCTCACGGCGGTAGTCGACACACTCGGTTTCGATGCTGCTCGCCGGCAAATGCACCGCACCGCTGCCCACAAGGCCGGACTGCCGGCAGTAGCGGTGATCTTCGAGACTCCCGACGCTGTTTGCCGCGCCCGCAACCGCAACCGATCCCGCCCGGTGCCTGCGGCCGTCCTGACCGGGCAATTCCGCCGCCTGCGGGATGTCCGCGCCCAACTCGAAGAAGAGGGATGGGACTTGATCGTCCGCGTTGAGGACAAGGGCGACCAAGCATCGACCGTCTCGGTGCCCGCCGAGGAACCGTCCCATCGGACCGGTCTCGATCTGTACCTCCAGATCTCCCGGTTCCCCGACAAGGAGCCGCTCGGTCCCTGGTTGGCTCAGATGGCCGCCACTGCTCAGGCGGTGGGATTCCGGGGGTTGGCTTTGATGGATCATCTCGTGCAAATCCCCCAGGTGGGACGGGAATGGGACAACATCGTCGAGGCCTATACCGGCCTGGCCTTCATGGCCGCCTCGACATCGAGCTTGCAGCTGGGAACGTTGGTGACTGGCGTAACCCTCCGCAATCCCGCCCTCCTGGCAAAAGTGCTAGCGAGCCTCGATGCTTTGAGCGGAGGACGTGCGTTTTGTGGTCTCGGAGCGGGCTGGTTCGAGGCCGAACAGGTCGCCTACGGCTACGAGCCGCTGGAGATGAGGAGACGCCTCCAGAGCCTGGAGGACACGATCCAGATCCTCCGCCTGATGTGGGCACCTGGCAAGGCCACATATACCGGAAAGATTCACTCCGTTCACGAGGCGGTTTGCTACCCGCGCCCTGTCCATTCCATCCCGATCTACGTGGGAGGGAAGGGCAAGAGGACGGTGTCTCTCGCCAGCCGGCTGGCGGACGGTCTCAACGTCTTGGGAGCTGGACGCCTCGATGAAGTGCTGCCAGCAGTCAGGCGGAGGTTGGATGATCAATCCGGCTTCCAACTTTCGATCCTCGATCTCCCCCTGATGGCAGGCGATCGGTCGGCGGTAGCGTCGAAGGTCGAGCAGTGGCGCGGCCGGAGGAGGGCGGAGATTTTTGCCGAACGGCATCACGCCGGGGTCCCCGAACGCCATGTCCAGCGCTATCGAGAGCTGGCGAGCCGCGGAGTGGGTGCCATCTTCGTTTCGCCCGTGGGGCTGACCGATCCCGGCGAATTGGAACAATGGAGAGTGATCACGGAAGCCCTCCAGCAATGAGCCGCCCGGTTTCTCCCCCTTCCCCCCTCCCCGGCAACGCCGGTACTCCCGCCTGCGGGGGGAGAAACCAGACTCACTGCGGGGAGAAAACCGGTACGGGGGAAAGAGCGGCTAGCCGGCCGCGGTGGTTGTCACCGCCCCTTCGGGGGTGATGGCGAACTCGAGCGTGTTCTGCTCGGCCTGATAAACCATCCGATAGGCCAGCCCGTTGTGAGTCAGTGATCCGTCGATTCCACCCAGCTCGGGCCGATCCACGTCGAGACCGAGTTGAGCCAGTAAGGCTTTGCGATCGCTGCCGTCTAGCGAGGGATCGGCGGTCCCAATCAGGATCCCGAGGGCGTTGAGGATCGCCCCGTCGCCCTCCGGGGTCCCCGTTGGGGTCGCGCGCATCGTGACATTTCCGGCCACGGGATCGAGCACCCCTTCCAGCGTCACGTTCGGGGTCAGGAGCAGGATGAAGGGGGAAGTGAGATCGGAGAAGAGCACCATGTTGGGAGCCGAGACTTCGGCCAGTGTGTTCCAGCGCTCGGTGAGCGTGGCCGCGTCGGTCTGAAAGAAGGTGGTATCCCCCAGCTCGGGGGCGGCAGTGGTGGCGACCGTGACCGGGGGAGCGGTGGTGATGACAATCGTGATCGGAGGTGCGGTGGCCTCGGGTTGGGTGGTGGCAGTGGCTCCCGGATCCCCGGTGCGTCCCATGAGCAGCATCACCGCATACGCTGCTCCAGCCAGGACGGCGACGAGGCCGATGACAACGGCGGTTTTGATGAGCATGCCCCGGAGGTCGTTGGGACGGAATCGGCGGGGGCGGACCGTTTTCCCCACGCTGTGGGCCCGTACCGAGTCTGCAATCGTGACCTCTTCGCTTGCTTCCTCAGCCATTTGGGGGATGGGTTCTTCGGGCGGAAGAGGAGTAACCGGCGCCGGCAATGGTGCTGGGGCTTCCGATCCTTCCGGCCGGAAGTTCTTGATGCGGGGCCTTCTGACTGCTGCCGCCGCCACCGAGACCTCGGGGGTGACAGGTTCCGGTGGTGGCGCCTCGGTTTGGTTCTCTTGCGGCGAATCCTCAGACGGGATCGGCTCTGGCCCTTCTGGTGGCGGCACCGGCGCGGTGGTGGCGGCAATTGCGTTATCCAGTCCGGTCGGGTCGTCGGCCGTAAAGGTGAGGGTCTCGCCTTCGGCCTGGATGGCGAAGCGAGAAAAGGTCAGTCGAGCGATCCTGGCCTGCGAATGCTCCCAGGTTCCGATCTCGGCACCTCCGCCCCAGAGAACAATGCCGGCGCTACCGACCACGATCGAGGCATTGAGGACCTCAGAACCCGTCACCAGAGTCCCAGTGAACCCCGGGGTAGGAAGACTCGAGGAAGCCGCAGACATCTTCGGCACCGGTTCCGGCTCGGCTGTCTGGGCTTCGGGCTCGGCGGTCTGGGCCGGTTCCGGCTCGGCTGACAGCGCCACCGGCTGCAGGGCTTCGGGCTCTGGCGGTACCGACTCGGAGGCGGGCGGCGGGGCGTCTGCGGCCACGGGAGCCTTCTGGTGGGTGGACCCATTGGGCATCGACCAGAGTCGTTCGTAGTCTGAGTTGGCCCTTGTCAGCGGGCTCCAGGCCTCCGTCTTTTCATCTTCGACCGCAAAGGAGGGAACCAAGTCGAGCGGTGCCTGCTCGCTGGGCGCATCCGGAGATGATTCGTCGGCGGGAGTGGTTTCTGGCATATCGGCCATGATCAATTCTGATATTTATCGCCCCGCGGCGCCAAGCATTGAAGGCAATTTGGCTAGGGCGCCTGGCTCATCCTTCGGTGGAGACAAAGCCCTCACGGGCGAGGAGCACGCGTTTGTTATCGGCTCCTCCGAGCGAATAGGCCCCCAGAGAGCCATCGGAGCGCACGACTCGGTGGCAGGGCACTATCAAGGGAATCGGATTGTTGGCCATGGCACTTCCCACCGCCCGGGCCGCGCCCGGGCGTCCAGCCTGTCGGGCCAGCCATTGATAGGGCCGAACTTCACCGCGGGGAATGGTGGTGGCGATGAGCATGATCTCTCGTCGAAAGGCAGTAACCCCTCTCAGGTCGAGGGGAAGCTGTCCTGGGTTTCCGGCCTCGATTCCCCGATTGATCAATTTCTCCCACCCCGACGGCGGTCGGGCCTCGATGAGTCGACGCCCGAACCGATCGGCGAAGTAGTCCTCGAAGTCGAGCGCAGCCAGACTTACCGACGAAACGCCGTGCGGATTGAACGTCACCGCCAGTTCGCCCACTGGGCTCTCGAAGATGGAGACACCGTCGGCCAAACCGGTGCCGAGCTCGACATTCGCCTTCAGCGACGCCGGCGCCCCTCGACGCAGTCCGGCGAGCGTTTCTTCGATGTTCATTCTTCGTCCTCCATGATCGTTCTCAGTCTCTGCAGTCCGCGATGGACGTCCGCTTTCACCGTTCCCACCGGCCGGCCCGTCACCGACGAGATCTCTGGGTAATCGAGTCCAACCACATGGCGGAGGACCACCGCCTTGCGGATCGGAAGGCTCAGTTTCTGCAAACGAGCCTCCCAAGCCATCCAGTCGATTGGCTCAGGATCGTCTCTCCCCACATCGAACAGCTCATTGGCGACGGTGGGTCGGCGGGCACGATCCCGGAGATGGTTGCGCCCCAGATTGAGGGCGATGGTCCAGATCCAGCCCCGCAGCGAGAGGTTGCGGACCCGTGCCGTGTCGTAGCTCGAGAGGGCGCGATACGCCCGAATGAATGTTTCCTGGGCGAGGTCCTCGGCATCCCCACCTGCCAACGAGCGCAAACCCGAGTAGAGCTCCGATTGCAGGCCTTCGACCAATTCGGGAAAGGCGCCATCAAGGTCCTCCGCAAGCCGAATTGGCAGATCGTCCATCAATCAAGGAACCCCGAAGCTCGCCACCCGGTTGCAGGCATTTCAGATGGCGTGAGCGGGCTCGTTCCAGTACCGCGTGGTGACTCGACGCCAAACGAGCCCAAAAACAATTGCGGCTAACGCCAAACCGAAGAAGATGGAGCGAACCGAATAGGACGTCGCCAGCCAGCCGAACAGCAATTGCGACATGGTCGAGGTGAGGGTGACGGCGGCAAAGTCAAGGCCGAAGATGCGACCTTTGATGCTGTTGTCGGTGTAGAGCTGAAGGCCGTAGGAAGAGAAGCTCCATTGGCTTCCCGCCCCGGCATGGCCCAAGAACACCGCTGCGGCGGCGAGGAGCAGCGAGGGGGCTGTCGCGGTACCCAGGTAGGAAAGGCCCCAAAAGGCCATGCACGCCCCGATGGAGGTGAGCACGGCGCGATCGGTGCCACCCACCATCCGGCGGATGATGAACGGCCCTATGACGACACCGATGCCGCGGGCGGCGAGGAGCCAGCCGACACCATCGTCACCTGCGCCGAATGAATCGAGGGCGAGAACCGGGAGGAGCGCCACGGCCCCGCCCCCAAAGATTGCGAAGCCCGCCTTCGAGGTAAGCAGCGCCGCCACGGTCGGTTTCTGGGCGATGTATGTAAACGCCGAGCGGAGACGCGCTGGAGGCTCGCCACTGGCTCGCTCCTTATGAGGAGAGAGATTGGTCCGCACCCGCCAGATCAGTGTGGCGGCGACAAGGAAGCTGGTGACGTCGACCGCCACCGCCGCCCGCCGCCCGAACAAGGTGGCGACGACCCCGCCGAGGGCGGCACCGACCGCGGCCATAGTGCCCCAGGTCGATTCGAGGAGAAACGATGCATCTCCCAGCTCCGCTGGCTTGACGATCACCGGGAGTGACGCCGAGGAGGCCGGAGTGATCAGGGCACTGAGGGCGGCGAGAATCGACATCGCTCCCAGGACCAGCGTGACTCCGAGCCCGTTGTCGCGGATGAACGACGAGTCGACGAAAAGAATTGTGGAGCTCGCCCCAGCGGCGACCAGGCTCGACCAGACGATGATCTTCTTCCGGTTGACGCGATCGGCCAGGACCCCGCCGATCGGAGAGAGCAAAAAGGCGGGGAGGGTGTTGGCGGTCAGCACGGCCGCGGTGAGGAAAGGCGAGCGACTCAGATCGTGGACCAGAGACAGCATCGGCACCAGCAGGAACCAATCGCCTCCGAAGGAGACGAGTCGGGCGAGATAGAGCCTCCGAAAGTCGGCGTTGTCGGCGAGCAATCGGAGATAGCGGCCCCCGGTTCGAGCGGTCATATGTGGTCGCCGCGGATGGCGTCGAATTCGGCCGTCTCTTCGAGGAGTATCGAACCGTCCGTTTCGTGCATTTGCGTGTGGGTGGTGAGAAGCAGGTCGAAATCCGGAGGCTTCTCTACGTCGACTGCGATCAGGTGGCGCGACCTTGGTTCACCGGTTCGATCGAACGAGCGCGCCCGGCGGATTAGTTCGGCCGAGACGTCGTCGATCCGACGATGCTGGTTGAGGTGCTCGCGCCAGGAGACGACGAGGAACATTTCGATCAGGCGACGCGGATCGGAGGCGTCCCGATAAAGACGCCAGCGGTAAGCCCCGGTTCGTAGGCGAACCAGGCGCAGGTCCTGCATCACCTCCAGGAAATCGTCGACCTGGCCGGGTTGAAGATCGAAGGCGTTGAGGACCATCACTGGGCCGCTGTCGAGGGTTTCGACGTGTTCGGGAGGGCTGCGGTCGGGGTCGAATTCGGGCGGGACGATCTCGCTCAGCACCGGGATGCCCGAGCGAATGGCTGCCACTGCTAACACCAGACCAGCGGAGGAGATCAATACGTACGAAGAGCGAGTGGTGAGAGCGTCAGCGACGGCCCCCGCCAGGATTGCACCGAATGGGGTCATTCCGGCGAAGGCCAGCGACCAGAGACTCATGGTCCTCCCTCGAACCCAACGAGGACTGAGCATCTGGGCAGTCGAGTTGAGAGTTGTGGTGGCGAGCACGAGCGAGGCGCCAGAAAGGAGCAGACCGGGAATGGCCCAGAGCAACGACGGGGCCAGCCCGACCGCAATGCCGCCCAACGAATACCCACCGATGGCGGCGGGAACGGTCCATTTTCGCAGGCGTTCCGCCAACCGTCGTCTCGCGAACGCCGAGACGATGGCTCCGAAACCCATCGTGCCGAGCAGCACCCCATAGGCGAGCGAGCCGCCCCCGAGCGCATCGGTGTGACTGGGAAGAACGGTCGGAACGACCGAGGACGACAACCCAAAAAGGGCTCCAAACAAGAGCACTCGTCGAAAGCTGTGGGTGTAGCGCGCAAACCGCCACCCCAGGGCCATCGCCGTCGTCAGTGGGGCGGCATCGGCGGGCTTCTGGGTGTCAGAGCGTCCGATGAACCAAAGAGCGACAACGACAGAGATGTAGGAAAGGGCATTGAGTCCGAATCCCGCTTCCGCCCCGATGGTGGCGATCAGCAGCCCGCCGAGGGCTGGGCCGACGGCCCGGGCGACATTGAAGGAGACCGAGTTGAGCGCCACCGCGGACGCAATCATCTCCCGCGGGACGAGGTCGGGGACCAGAGCCTGCCAGGCGGGAAGGTTGAAAGAGCCGGCGACACCGATGAGCAGGCCGAGGACGAGGAGACGGACGGGAGTGGCCTCGCCCAAGAAGGCCAGGATGGCCATGGCGGCGGCCGCGGTGGCCATCGCAATCTGAGATACCAGCAGTATCCGCACCCGATCGGTCATGTCGGCCACGGCACCCGCCAACAGCGCCAGGGCGAGAAAAGGCAGCGTGGTTGAAGCCGAGATCAGCCCCACCCAGGTGGCCGAGCCGGTGAGGTCGAGCATCAGCCAGGCAGCCGCCGAGGCTTGGAGAAAGCCTCCGATATTGGAGAAGAGGGATGCCCCCCACAGCGAACGAAAACCACGAAGCTGCAGCGGGGCCACCGACGAGGTCATAGGCCCGGCGAGTGTACGAGGTGGATCTGCGCGGATTCTTCCCGGCTATAAGCCCGGAAGAATCCGCGCTAAGCGAGGCGATCAGCTCCGGGGCGGACCGATGTTCACCATCCAGGGAATCCCGAACTGATCGACACACATACCGAATTCGTCTCCCCACATCTGCTTCTCGAGGGGCACCGATACTTCCCCCCCGGCCGATAGTTTCTTCCAATACCCACGGAGCTCGTCGGCGTCCTCCCCGCTCAGGCTGACGGCGAAGTTGTTCCCCACCTGGTGGGTCTCTCCGGGCGGGGTGTCGGCGGCCATCAACGTCAGCCCGCTATCGGTGTCGAGCTGGCCGTGCATGATGTTGTTGGCTCCGGGTCCGTCAGGTGCTCCGTACTCTCCGAAGGTGTTGAGAGTGAGCTTTCCCCCGAACACCGACTGATAGAACTCCATTGCCTGTCGGGCGTTGTCGGTGAAAGAGATATAAGGATTGAGCCGAGTAGCCACTGAAACCTCCTTCTGCGTTCGGCCCTCGACGGTACTACCGGGAGATCTTTAGATACCGAGAGGCGGCCGGGCGGAATAGCGCTCGATCAATGCCACTGCTCCGACTACCAAAACCCCACCCAAAACCTGGAGAGGGGTCAGGATCTGGTCGAGCCACCACCAGGCCACTGCCGCCGCAATCGCCGGCTCGAGCGTGGCGACCACGCCAACGGTGCCGGGATCCGTGAGACGGAGGGCGGCCACCTCGAGGAGGAACGGGACCACGGTCCCCAAGATCACCAGCCACACAACCCCTGCCAGGACCCGCGGCTCGGTGGGCGGCAACGCCACTTTGAAGGCGGCCAGCAGGAAAAGCGCCGAGAAGGAGAAGCCATAGGCGGCGATCGTGATGGTTGGCAGCCAGCGACCCAAAAAGCCCGAAAGGATGATGTAAGTAGCGAAGCTGAGTGCGGCGATTCCCGCTGCCAAAAGACCAACTGGGTCGAGGCGGCCGAAGTTGGGAGCGCCGCTGACCAAGGCCACACCGATCAGGGCGACCAACGCCGCGACCCACGCCAACGCCGGCACCCGCCGCTTGTTCACGAGTCGTATCCAGGCCAATACCAGCACCGGAGCACTGAACTGGATCGTGACTCCCGGACCCACGCCGAGTCGAGAAATGCCAACCAGGAAAGACAGGCTGACAATGGCGAGATTGAGGCCGAAGCCCACCAGGGCTAGGAGTCTGCCATTGGTCGCGACAGCTCTCCGTCGGTAGGCGATCAGTCCCAGGACCAGGGCCGCGAGGACCGACCGAATTTGGGCGACGGTGCCTGCGGGAATCGCCATCAGCAAGTCGGCAGCCACTGCCCCATTCACACCGAACAGCAGGGCCGCCAAGGCGGTGTAGGCGATCCCTCGTCGATGCTTTTCAGATAAGGATGAGCTCGTGGTCACAATTCCCAGCCATGTCTGGGTTGGCTTACTACGTCGGGCCTCCTCGGCCGGCCAATCCGGTCTTGCTGCTCCACTCCTGGCACGGGCTCAACGCTGCCACGAAGAAGCTGGCTGACCGCCTCGCCGACGAGGGCTGCACCGTACTCGTGCCCGATCTTCTGTCCGGGGCGCTCCCGGCGAGCCAAGCCGAGGCGGAGGAGGTGCTCGGGGCGGTAGATCCCAATCACCTGGTCTCGGCCACGCTCGGCGGGCTCGAGGTGCTGGGCAATTCCGCTCCCGGCCCGGCGACGGTTCTCGGCCTCGGTATGGGCGGTTCGCTGGCGCTCTGGCTATCGGTGCGTCGACCCGAGCGAGTAGTCGGAGTGGTTTCCTTCTACGGCACCCAGACCATCGACTTCGCCGGATCCCGAGCTCGTTACCAACTCCATCTGGCGGAAGAAGATCCTTGGGTCAGCTCCGATGATGCTGCGTTCATGGAGGCAACCATGGGCCTCGAAGGAATCGAGTTCGAAACATTTCGTTACCCCGGCACCCGTCCCGGCTTTTTCGAAGAAGGGAATCACTTCGACGCGGATGCCGCAGACCTCGCCTGGTCGAGGACGCTGACCTTTCTTCAATCAGTACGGGTGAATTGATCGCCTGCTGCGATCGACCCCTCTACCAGCACCCTGGCATAGACGCGGGCGAATCCCGGGTGGAGTGACTGGCTGATTCGGGTGAAATTGCCGTCGATGAACCAGCCAGCATTCTTGAAGCAGGGACTGGTGTAGCTCGTGACCTCGACTTCGGCTTCTTCGCCGATACCCCAGCGGGAACCGGGCACCACATCGATCCAATTCACTCCGGTCACCGTCACGTTCTCTCCTGCCGCCCCCGCGAAGATCGGGTGGCCCTCTGCGCGCAGGGCGTCAATGACCTCGTCCGAAAAGAGACAGACGGCGCGTAGAGGGCCTCCGTGATGAACTCGATCGGTATGGCGATCTCCCTCGAGGCCATTGGCCGAGAGAAAGGCTCGGTCAACGGGGAGTTTGGGTACACCGCCAGCGGAAATGTTGACGGCGACGACGCGACCGTTTGTCAAACGCCAACCTCGTGCGGCAGTGGAAACCAGCGCAGAGCCTCGGCCTCGGCATCGAGGACTTCATCTATAACCTCGGAATCGACGGCGGCGGTGGCAAAAAGGGTGTGGGCCTCGGTCACGTATCGGGGGTAGTCATCCGCGCTGGCGGACGATCGCCCACTGGTGCGGTGCTCGAGAAGTCCGTGGCCATAATCGATCTCGAATAGCGACAGCGGCGGATGGGGCAAACTCCGGCGATGTCTCCACAAGGCGGTGTCGGCCTCAAAGCGGTAGTGCGGCAGCAGCTTCCAGCCGAACTCGGCGATCAGGTGGACTCCGTCGACGATGAACGCGAACTCCTCCTCGCTGATGAAATAGTTGAAGTTGACCCGTACCCATCCCGGCTTGACAACCTCGCAACCCAGACCAATCTGGCGTTCGATCTGACGACTGGTGTCGAGGTCGATGCCGAGAAGGCGATGGCCGTAGGGACCTGCACAGGAACAGCCGCCCCGGGCCTGGATGCCGAAGAGGTCATTGAGCAACGCGACCACGTAGTTGTGGTGTAAGTAGCGATCGCCAAAACGAATCACGAACGAGACAATCGAGAGCCGCTCCGCCTTGGGATTGCCCAAGATCTGAATGTTGGGATTTTGCGACCACGAATCGATCGCCCGCTGGATGAAGTCTTCCTCGCGCCGGCGAATCTCTCCGACTCCTACGGCTTCTTTGAGCTGAAACACCAAACCGGCTCGGATGGATTCGACAATGGCAGGTGTCCCTCCCTCCTCGCGATGCTCGGGATCGGTGAGATAACGATGGACCAGTTTGTTGACATACGCCACCGTCCCTCCCCCGGGAACGGATGGAACTCGATTGGCCAGGAGGTCCTTTCTCACCACCAATACCCCCGGCGTGCCCGGGCCCCCGATGAATTTGTGCGGAGAAATGAAGATGGCGTCCTTGTAATCGAGGTTGCCCGCCTCCTTCTGACGCATGGCAATGCCGACATAGGGAGCGGCGGCGGCGAAGTCCCAAAAGGAGAGCGCTCCGTGCTTATGCAAAAGGGTTGAGATGGCTGAGGTGTCGGTGATGATCCCGGTCACGTTCGATGCGGCGGAGAACGACCCGATCCGAAGCGGCCGAGCGGAGAATTCGACCAGCCGTCGTTCGAGGTCGTCGAGATCGATGTGGCCGTCGGAGTCCTCGGCAATTTCAACCACGTCGGAGATCGTCTCTCGCCAACCAAGTTCATTGGAGTGGTGCTCGTATGGTCCGACGAATACCACCGGGCGTCGATCGACCGGGATGTGACCGCTGAGATCGAATTCGTCATCCAGGGCGGCCGGCACACGCACGCCGAGAATCGTGATCAACCGGTCGATGGCTCCGGTCGAGCCCGAGCCGGCGAAGATCACGGCATGGTTCTCGTCCCCGCCCACCGCCTGGCGGATGAGTGTCCGGGCGTCCTCTCGGAAGCGGGTGGTCTGGAGGCCGGTTCCCGAGGTTTCCGTGTGTGTGTTGGCATAGAGCGGAAGGACCGTTTCGCGAATGAAGTCTTCGATGAAGGAGAGGGAACGGCCCGAGGCGGTGTAGTCCGCGTAGGTGACCCGGCGGAGCCCGTAGGGGGTGAAAACGGCGGTATCGGCACCGATGACCGATCGTCGGATCGTCTCGATGAGCCGATCGGTTTCCATCTCCCTGAGGCTACCTGCGAACCCTGGGTTGGGAGGGTGGCTGGACCTATCTGCCAGCCCACAGAACGAAAATTTCACCGTCTCGGAATATCCGGCCGGACTTGATAGGTTCTCCCGGGGTTCTCTAAATGACCGACACCGTCCTCCCGACTTCCGACGCTCCCCGCGTGGCCATGACCCATGGCCAAATCATGGCCGTGATCTGGGGATTGATGATCGGCCTCTTCCTCGCGGCCTTGGATCAGACCATCGTCGCCACCGCGCTCCCGACCATGGTCGGAGAACTCGGTGGGCTCGAACAGCTTTCGTGGGTGGTAACCGCTTACCTTCTCGCCTCGACCGTGACCGCTCCCCTCTACGGGAAAATATCCGACCTTTACGGGCGGAAGATCGTCTTCCAGGCCGCGATCATTCTTTTCCTCGCCGGATCGATCCTCTGCGGGCTATCCCAAAACATGGGACAGCTGATCGCCTTCCGCGGCTTGCAGGGTCTGGGGGCTGGGGGACTGTTTGTCATGGCGATGACCATCATCGGTGACATCCTTTCCCCCCGGGAGCGAGGTCGGTACCAGGGGTACTTTGGAGCGGTGTTCGCCCTCTCGAGTGTGGCGGGACCACTGGCTGGCGGCTGGCTCGTCGACAACGTCGATTGGCGCTGGGTCTTCTACGTCAATGTTCCGATTGGCTTGGTCGCTCTCTTCGTGACCGCGTCGGCACTCAATCTCCCGTTTGTTCGCCGAGAGCATCCCATCGACTATCGGGGAGCGGGGACGCTGGTTGTCAGCGTGTCTGCCCTGCTCCTGGCCATGGTCTGGGGCGGAAACGAGTATCAGTGGGGCTCGCCGCAGATCATCGGTCTCCTGGCCATAGGAGTGCTGATGGCCCTTGTGTTTCTCTGGTGGGAACGCCGGGCAACAGAACCGATCCTTCCTCCCCGTCTTTTCCGGAACCGAACCTTCGCCTTGACGTCGGCTTCCGGGTTCATCATTGGTCTGGCGATGTTCGGGGGAATCGTCTTCCTGCCCTTGTTCCTTCAGGTAGTAGTCGGGGCCAGCGCCACCAACTCCGGACTGCTTTTGATTCCGATGATGGTGGGCATCATCGGGAGCTCGGTGATCGGGGGCCGGCTCATCACCCACACCGGTCGTTACAAGATCTTCCCGGTTATCGGTTCGGCACTGGCGACGCTGTCCTTCTTCCTTCTTTCGACCATGGGAGTTGGCACCGTTCTCGTCACCGCCTCGATCTACATGTTCATCCTCGGGGTGGGCGTGGGAATGATCATGCCGGTGCTGGTGCTAGCCGTTCAGAACGCGGTCGATCACAGCGATTTGGGAGTGGCGACTTCCTCGAACAACTTCTTCCGCTCCCTCGGTGGCGCTTTCGGCACCGCGCTTCTTGGTGCAGTCTTCACGAGCCAGCTCACCACTGCACTGGCCGGCCTCGTCCCTGAAGGCGGGAGCGGCCAGCTCACCTCGAGCCCGGCGGCGATCGCTGCCCTGCCCGATGCCGTCCGGACCCAGGTGATCGAAGCGTTTGCCTCTTCAATCGGCACCGTCTTCTTGGTGGCATTGCCCTTCACAGTCCTGGCCCTCTTCCTCGCCCTGATGACGCCCGAGCTTCCGCTTCGGGAGACGGCTCACGTGGGGGCGGGCGAGCCCTAGCCCTACTTCTCCCCGGTTAACCCCCACTGATAGGCGAGGCAGATCAGTTCGCCGAGTTCGTCGTCCAACTCGTCGGTCTTATTAACCCTGACGTCGTGCACCCATTCGTGGGGACCAACCTGGAATAGCTTTCGGACCCGGGGATGCTCGTGACCTTTCGACATCGATAGCCAAAAGCTCACTCCCCGATCGCTCAATGTGTAGACGGTGAGAAATCGGCCCCGGACCAAGAAGGCGCTGCGGGTCTTGCCGGCGGCAAACTCGAATGGTCCGCATCTCCGGGCAAGCTCGACGAGACCGTCCCAATACTTCTTCCCTCCCTTGTCGGCAAGGAATTGCTCGATGGTGTAGTGGGCGCCAAGTGGGGCGGAGGTTTCTGTATCGACATCGTGGCGTTTGCGTGAGGGCTGAACTCGCGTTGGCTCCCCTGCCACTTTCGGATACTGAGGGGGCCAGGGGGCATCGCCTTGGCCGTATTCCTCTTGGTCCCGTGTCACCCACTCGAGGAGCGTTTCAATCCGTCCCGCCGCTTGGTCGATCCCGTCGGTGAGGTCGCCGACCTCCTCATATCTCTCGGCAAAGCCGTCAAGGGGGAATCGCTCGATCGTGATCTCTTCGATCTCCTCCCAGCGAAAGGGCGTCGAGACGAAACCGGTGGGACGGACGCCGTAGGCGGCGGAGACGGTCTTATCGCGAGCGTTTTGGTTGTAGTCGATGAATACTCCGGTGCGCTCTTCTTTCCACCAGCTGGTGGTGACCAGGCCCGTCATCCTCCGCTCGAGCTCACGCGCCGCGGCCAAGACCGAGCGCCGGGTCTGGAAGAAGTCCCACTTCGGTTCGATTCGTACGTAGACATGGATTCCGCGGCTACCCGAAGTCTTGGGCCAGCCGACCAGGCCCGCCTCCGCGAGGACTTGACGGAGACCCTTGGCCGCCTCGCGTACGTGCTCGAAGGTAAAACCCGGGGTCGGGTCGAGATCGAAGCGGAGCTCGTCGGGATGGTCGGTGTCTTCGGCTCGTACCGGCCAGGGATGGAGGTCGAGGCAGCCGCGCTGGATCAATCGGACGACGTCGACCTCGGTGCGTGGCACGTTCATCAGACCTGGTCTCTGCGACGGAAATTTCACCTCGACAGTTTCGAATTGAGAATTGGGCTCGGCGCGCTTGTGATAGATGGGGTCGACCTCTACCGACTCCATGTATCGCTTCAACATGGTGGGGCGGCCGAACACCGCCCGGAGGGCTCCTTCCGCGACGCGCACGAAGTGGATGACCACATCGAGCTTCGTCCACCCTTGCCGTGGGAAGAGGAGTTTGTCGGGACTCGAGATGCGGACCTTTTCGCCGCCAACTTCAACTGTGGTCTCGCTTGGCACGCTTGCAACCGTACCCTGCGGGCTTCATGACAGAGTCGATCGGTGGCTGGGACCGGTGAGGTTCCAACTGTTCAGGTTTCCGGTGGTCATCAGCCCCACCTTCTTGATCCTCGGGCTCTTTCTCGTCGGCACCAATCTCGGCTGGCAGGGCATCGTGGCTTGGGTGGCGGCGGCGTTCTTCTCGGTCTTGCTGCATGAACTCGGCCACGCCTTTTCGGTGCGGGGGTTTGGGGGCATGGTCAATCAGATCACGTTGCACGGCCTGGGAGGAGCGACCAGCTGGTCTGATCCCAATCGCCAGATTTCGTGGGGGCGGCGGATCGCCATCGCCGCGGCAGGTGCCGGGCTCGGCTTTCTCGTGGCCGGCGTCCTCTATGTCCTCGTCCGCCTGGGCACTTTTGGCGACGCTGCTTCCAGAGTCATCGACAGCCCCTTCCGGGTGTTTCTTGGCGACGCCGCTCGGGCCGAGCTCTGGCTGGTCTTCTTTCTCGGCGCCTTCATCTGGGTGACGATCGCCTGGGGCCTGATCAACTGGCTCCCGATTGGTGGTCTCGACGGCTGGCACATCATGGCGGAGCTCCTCGAAAAGTGGCTGCCGGGGCGCGGTCGCCGCGTGGCGGCTGTGATCGGACTCGTGGTGGCGCTCGTAGCGGCCTATTTCCTATTTCGAGCCGGGCTCCAATTCGGCGCCATCATCCTCGTGCTTTTCGCCTTGCAAACGATGAGTCGGCCGGGCTAGCCGACCACCACCTCGGAAAAACCGAGCCCGGCCGGACGCTCGAGCTGATCCATGGTGCAGCTGAGGGGATCTTTGTCAGGACGCCAGCGATGGAAGCGAGTGGCGTGTCGAAAGCGACCCTCCTCCAGCTGGTCGTAGCTGATCTCGACCACGACCCCTCCCTCGATTGGCGTCCAGGAGAGATCCTTGCCTCCGGTCCAGCGGCTGACCGCTCCCGGAGCACGGGCGGCAGCGCCAAAGGAGCCCTCGGTGCGAAGCTCCTGGAATCGCTGAAAGATCGCCTCCCGTTGTCCTTCGGGGAAACCCGAACAGTGGCCGATGAAATGCAGCTCCCCTTTCTCGTTGTAGAGGCCGAGCAAGAGCGAGCCGATCTTGCCGCCGTCTTTGTGCTCCCGGTAGCCGCCGACAACGCAATCAGCCGTGCGCCGGTGCTTGATCTTGAGCATGGCGCGCTTTCCGTGCACGTAACCCTGACCGAGCAGTTTGGCGATGATGCCGTCGCATCCGGCCGGCTCGAACTCGTCGAACCAGCGTTGGCCGATCTCGGGGTCGACCGTTGAGGGAGTCAGGTGCCAGGGATGGTCAAGGCCCGACAGCAGATCGACGAGGAGCTCTCTCCGTTCAGAGAAGGGCCGTTGCCGCAGGTCGTCTCCGGAGAGGGCGAGAAGATCGAAGGCGACAAGTTGGGCCGGGGTCTCGGCCGCCAGGCGCTTGATGCGCGATTCGGCGGGATGGATCCTCTGCTGGAGAGCGTCGAAATCGGTCACATCGTCGATCACCACCACCACTTCCCCGTCCACGACGGTATCGGCCGGGAGCCGGCTGATCGGCTCTTCCAGCTCGGGGAAATAGCGCAGCAGCGTTTTCTGGCTGCGGGAGTCGAGCCGCACTTCTTTGCCATTCCAGGAGACAGCCCGGAAACCATCCCACTTGGGCTCGAAAGCAAACGCTCCTTCGGGCCACGACTCCACGACCTTGGCTTCCATGGTTTCAATCGGGGGTTTGAAGGGCCACGCCATGCGGAGACGGTAAACGTTAGAAAGGAGGCCCTTGGAGGTCCTCAAATCGACATGGCGGCGTTTCTCGCAAGGACGCGGGACGACGATGGCCGCCGCCATTGGCTACCGGTCGGTCTTTGCCTTGGCTCCATTGATGCTGGTAGCGATCTCGGTTGCCGGGGCCATCTTTGGCGAGGATGCCGCCCAAGGTCTCCTCAGCAGCCGCTTGCAACAACTGCTCGGAGACGAGCTCGCCGGCGACATCGAGCGGATCCTGGCCGAAGCCCGCGGTGCCACCACTGCCGGGCTCATCGGATTTGCCTTGCTGATTTGGGCTGGAAGTGGCCTATTCACCGAGGTGCAGGGCTCGTTGAACACCCTCAACGAGGTCCCACCGAAGAAGCTCGAAGGGATCGGACGCGCCATCCGGCGACGGCTTCTGACTCTGGCCGCGGTGCTTGCGTGTGCGATCGCTCTCGCCTTGCTGGTGGGGTCGGCGACTCTTGCCGCCTGGTTGCCAGCGGAATGGGCCACGGGCACCGTGGCGTTCATCACCACGGCATTCATCTTCTTCGTGGCGATCCTTCTCAGCTTCAAGTTCTTCACCCCTTACCGGCCACCATGGCGCGTCGCGGCCGCCGGAGCCGCTGCTACCGAAGTGGCGATGGTGATTGTCGGGGCACTCGTGGGCCTCTTCGTCGGACGGGGCGGAGGGACCAGCGCCAGTGGGATCGCGGGGTCGGTGGTGGCGATTCTCCTGGTGGTCTATTTCTTGTCCGCCGTGTATTTGTTGGGCGCCTCTTTGACCCGTGAACTGGCGGATGCGCTGCCGCTATCGGCCCGCGCTTCTGTCCCTGTCAATCTCTAGGCTGGCCGCCAATGGCAATCGACATCGCTGGCTTCGTCGCCGACCTCAAGGACCATGCCATCGAGCACGGATTCCACGTCCATGACGAGCGCCATTTCATGGAGACCTATTCCTTGCGACAGTCCTGGGAAGTCGACGTTCATCCCGAGGACGCTTGCGGCGGCCCACTCGACCTGCATTTGAGCCTCGACGTCGATCCCCGGGTGGTGTTGTCGCTCCAGGACCGGCTCGACGAGATGGACGATGAGTGGGAAGAGCCCGAGGATCTCTATCGCCTCGACCTCTACTTCAACTGGCAGCTTCCGAGCCTCCTATCACCCCCCGACCTGCTGGTGGTGAGCACGGATCTCGCCGGTCTGGGAGGAGTGGAGCTTCCGATCACGGTTTCCTCCAACGAGTCGATCGCCGCCGTTACCGATCCATCGGCGCGCACCCTGCAGGTGGTGGGAAAGTGCCAGGTCTCCCTCGTCGATGTGCTGATGGCGCGCGAGCAGCTTTGCGAGGAGCTCGACCGGGCGAAGGCGGTTTCGGAGTACTTGCTCGAACGGGTGAGCGGTTGGCTCGAAAGCCCTAACTAGCTCGTTCTCTTTCTTGCGTAAATTTGGCCACATTTATGTGGCCAGATCTACGCAAGAAACGCAGGACTGTTTACATACGCCTGGGATCGGGTTTCCGAGCCCACTCATAACTCAGGAGGAATTCGACTGTGAAGCAACGCTCAGTGGCGCTGCTGGCGGTACTGGTCCTCGTGCTGGCGGCCTGTGGGGGCGGCGGCGCGGGGGACACGACGGTGACCGCCGACACCGGTGCCACTACAACGGCAGCTCCCGTGACAACCGCGGAAGCAGCAACCACCACCGCCGCCTCGGCCGACGTCAACTTGCTGGTGTGGGCCGATGAGGCTCGAACCCCGGTCGTCGAAGAGGTCGCCGCGGCCTTCACCGAGGCGACCGGCGTCACGGTGACCGTCGAAACGAAGGAGTTCGGCGACATTCGCGATCAGATGGTCACGGCTGGCCCCGCCGGTGAAGGCGCCGACATCTTCATCGGTGCCCACGACTGGGTCGGGGAACTAGCCGCCAATGGCGTTGCCGAGCCCATCGATCTTGGCGCCAAATCTGGTGAGTTCGAGCAGGTTGCCATCGACGCGTTCACCTATCAGGGCTCGCTTTACGCGGTGCCTTATGCGACGGAAGCCATCGCCTTCTACTACAACACCGACCTCGTGCCGGAAGCACCGGCCACCTTCGAAGAACTGGCCGGGATCTGCGCCGGACTCGATGGAATCGAGAACTGCGTCGGGGTGCCCGGTGGCGGCGATGCTCCCGATGCCTATCACAACTATCCGTTTGTGTCCGCTCTCGGCGGCTACATCTTTGGTTATGACCCGGCTTCGGGTTATGACACCACGGACGTTGGCCTCGATAGCGAAGGCGCCATCGCCGGCATCACCTTCCTCGAAGAGCAGATCGCTGCGGGTGTGATTGGGTCGACGAACTACGACACCGCCAAGGCCCTTTTCCTCGACGGACTGCAGCCGTTCTGGATGACCGGTCCCTGGGAGGTAGGAAACCTGGAAGGCCAGACGGAAATCAACTGGGCCGTCGCCAAGATCCCGACCATCGGTGGAAACGCCCCGGCACCCTTCGTTGGCGCCCAGGGCTTCTTCCTCTCGGCATTCTCCGAGAACATGGTTGTGGCCCAGTCCTTCCTACTCGATTACATCGCGACTGCTGAAACTCAGCAGGCGCTGTACGACGCCGATCCTCGCAACCCGGCCTACACCTCGGTGCTCGAGGGCCTGGCCGACAACCCGGTGGCGGCGACCTTCGCTGCCTCCGCGGCCGACGGAAACCCCATGCCGAACGTTCCCGAGATGGGAGCCGTGTGGACGCCACTCGGCGAACAGATCCAGCTCGTTCGCAATGGCGAGCTCGCGGCGACAGAGGCGATGACCGCCGCTGCCACCGCCGTCCGAGGGGCAGTCGGCAGCTAGCTCCGTTAGGGTCGGAAGAAGATGACTACCGGAGAAGGCAGGGAACCGACCCTGCCTTCTCCGCGTCAAAGACTCAATCTTGGAGGCGCCCTCGTTCGGTTCGGAGCGGTGGCGCTAATCGATGCGCTTTTGGCCCTCGCGCTTCCGGCGCTGATCTCGCAGCGATCGTGGACCCTGGTCGCGCTTGTGGCCCTAGTCGCCCTGATGGTGAACGGCGCCTATCTCCACCCGCGCGCACAGGCAGCTCGCTGGCTCACCCCGGGCTTGATCTTCATGCTCCTCTTCGTGGTGTGGCCGGTCGTCTACACCTCGTACGTCTCGCTCACCAACTATCGGACGGGCAACGTCCAGTCAAAGGACCAGGTGATCGCCCAGTTCGAGCGCCAGTCATTGCAGTCCACGGAAGGGGCGGTGGCTCTTGCTCTGGAGGTCTATCGCGACGCTGGCGGCAACCTGGCCTTTCTCGTCACCGATCCCGACGGCGAGGTTTCATTTGGCGTCCCGCGACTCCGCTCGGAAGCACCGTCGACCGCTCCCCTCCAAACCCCTGAGGAGCTTGGGGCCACCGACACCGATGGTGACGGGATCCCCGATCAAATCGGCGACTTCGCTCGGATCCCCCCCTTGCAACGCTTCGGCATCGCCAATCAACTCGAGAACCTGCTCCTCGATATCCCCGGAGTTGGAGTCGCCGAAGTGCAGACGACATCCTCGGCACGATTGGTGGCCGGGGGCCGTCGATACACATACGACGCGGAAACCGACACTCTCTTCGACGCCCAAAACAATGTCACCTGTCCGGCGGCGGGAGGAAACTTCGTCTGTGATGGCAGGCCGATCGATCCCGGCTGGGTGTCATTCGTGGGTTTCGACAATTACCAAAACATTTTCACCAACCGTGAGCTGCAGGGACCCTTTTTCAAGGTCTTCGTCTGGAACCTGGTCTTTGCCGCGCTATCAGTGCTTCTGACCTTCACCGTCGGCTTGGCCCTGGCGAATGCATTTCAGGACGATCGCCTCAGGGGGAAGGCGATGTATCGATCGCTCCTGATTCTTCCCTACGCCATCCCCGGCTTCATCTCGATCATCATCTGGCGGGGGTTGTTGAATGACCAGATCGGTCCCGTCAACGATCTGCTCAACTCGTTCGGGATCTCGAATGTCCCCTGGCTCCTCAACCCCTTCTGGGCCAAGGTGTCCCTGCTGCTGGTCAACACCTGGCTCGGCTTTCCCTACATGTTCCTGATCTGCTCGGGAGCGCTGCAAGCAGTTCCCGCCGAGTTGAAGGAGGCCGCTCGCGTGGATGGAGCGGGAGCCGCCCGCGTCTTCCGGACCATCACCCTTCCCCTGCTGTTGGTGGGAACGGCGCCGCTTCTCATCGGGTCCTTCGGTTTCAATTTCAATAACTTCGTGCTTCCGTTTCTCCTCACCAATGGCGGGCCGCCGGTGCCGGGGGCGGCGGTGCCAGTGGGTGAGACCGATCTCTTGATCACGTTCACCTTTGACCTCGCCATCAGTTCGGGGCGGGGCAACCAGTTCGCGCTGGGATCGGCAGTGGTCATCATCATCTTCTTCATGGTCGCCGCCATTTCCGCGTTCAGCTTCCGCTACACGCGGCGTCTCGAGGAGGTCTACGGAAATGTCTAGTCGCGCAGAAGCCTTGACGACCTCGCGCACCGCGGAGGCGGTTGCAAACAGGATGCCTTTCGCTCGCTGGTTTCGCGAGCTTGGGTGGCGACACCTGGTGGGATTGGTCGGGTTGCTCTTCGCCCTCTATCCGGTGGTGTGGATCGTCTCGGCCGCTTTCAACTCGGTCCAGTCCCTCGTCTCCGCCCGCCTCATTCCCCGCAGCCTGACCACCGAGAACTTCACGTCGCTCTTCGGCAGCGCTACCACTCCGTTCGCGAGATGGATCGGTAACTCGTACAAAGTGGCGCTGACCGCGGCGGTCCTCAATGTGTTGCTGGCGGCGCTCGCCGCCTATGCCTTCAGCCGCATGCGATTTCGAGGCCGGCGCATGGGACTCTTGGCCCTCCTCCTCGTGCAGGTGTTTCCGCAGTTCCTCGGCTTCATCGCCCTCTTCTTGTTGGCTCAGCAAATCGGCGAGGTGTTTCCCCAGGCGGGACTTGGTACCCACCTCTTTCTGATCATGGTTTATCTCGGGGGCGCCATCGGGTTCAATGCCTTTCTCATCAAGGGCTTCATGGACACGATCCCGGCCAGCCTCGATGAATCGGCCCGGGTGGATGGCGCCGGTCCTTTCCAGATCTTCTGGAGCGTCGTTTTTCCTCTCGCCCGGCCGGTGCTGGCGGTGATCTTCATCATCACCTTCACCAACCTCTTTGCCGAGTACATCCTGGCGAGCACCCTCATCACGTCCACCTCGAACTACACGATGCCGGTGGGGCTGCAGTTATTCGTCGCGTCCGACTACTCGGCCAAGTGGGGAAACCTCGCCGCCGCGGCGCTGATCGGCGCGGCGCCGATCGTGGCGACCTTTTTGATCGCCCAGAAGCACATCATCGGCGGCTTGACCACAGGAGCCGTCAAGGGTTGAGAACCCGTCGCTATCGCGACGACCTCGGGATCTTCGGTCTTCCCGGCGAAGTAACTCCCCGCGACGTCAGATTTGATCCGACGAATCGCGCCTTTCTCGATCGTGAGCCCGACGGCCGCTATCGAGTCCGTTGCCACACCCAGACGGACCTGACCGAAGCCACGCTCGTCCTCCGGCGAGGAGGGGCGGTCCGGAGCGTTGTCATGGAGCTGGTGGCGATGACGGCGCGCTTTGCTTTGTGGGAGCTCGTTTGGCGCCTGGAGGCGGGTGACGAGTGGAGCTTCGCCTTCCGTACCAAAGCGGGGCGAGCCGTGTACTTCGTCCCGGGGGGGATCACCAACGCCGTCGAGCGCCTCGACCGCTTCGTTCTGCCCGACCTCGCTCCGCTGTCGGTCCCACAATGGAGCCGGGGGGCGGTGATCTATCAGATCTTCCCCGACCGCTTCGCCAACGGAGATCCCTCCAACGACCCGATCGACACCGAAGAATGGGACTCCGAACCCGGCCATCGTGGCTTCCATGGTGGTGACCTGATCGGGGTCACCGATCACCTCGACTACTTGCAGGCGCTTGGAGCCGACGTGGTCTATCTCAACCCGATATTCCTCTCACCATCCAATCATCGCTACGACGCCGTCGACTACGAGCAGGTCGACCCGGTGCTGGGAGGCAACGAAGCCCTCGCCTCCCTCGTGGAATCGGCACACGAACGCGGCATGAGGATTGTCCTGGACGCCTCGTTCAACCATTGCCATCCCCGCTTCTTTGCCTTTCAGGACGTGGTGCAACGCGGGGAGTGGTCGCGCTATCGGAACTGGTTCGTCGTCAAGGAATGGCCAGTGCGGATCAAGGTTCGTGGTCCCTTGCGTGGCTGGCAGGCCGAATGGTTGCCGGTCTGGACGGCGCAGGCAGGGCTGGAGCTCGATTATGTCGACGACGAGGGCCCAGCAGTCGAGCCCACCTACGAATCGTGGTACGGGGTTCCGACTATGCCCCGCGTCAACCTTGCCGATCCCGAGGCTCGTGGCTACATGGTCGCCATCGGCGCTCGTTGGGTGACCGACCCCGGCATCGACGGGTGGCGACTCGATGTCGCCCGTTATGTCGACCCAGACTTTTGGAACGACTTTCGCCAATCGGTGCGCAAGGTCAATCCCCAGACCTACCTCTTAGGCGAGATCTTTGGCGATGCGAGTGAGTGGCTCCAGGGCGATCGTTTCGACGCCACCATGAACTACACCTTTCGCGAAATCTGTTTGCGGTTCCTGGCTCGCGAGGAAGCCGACGCCAGCCAGACCGCGGGCGATCTCGCTCATCTCTGGGCGATGTATCCCTGGCCGGTGACGCTAGCCAACCAGAACCTGTTGGGAAGTCATGACACGGCTCGCTTCCTCACTGCTGCCGGCGAAGACGTGTGGCGTCTCCAGCTCGCAACTCTGCTGCAACTGACCTTCCCGGGGGCACCGGGGATCTATTACGGCGACGAGATCGGGTTAGCGGGGAAGAACGACCCCCACTGCCGACGCACCTTCGACTGGAATCGCGACCCATTGGGGCATCCGGTCGCCCAGTCAATCGCCTCCCTGACCGACCTCCGGCGGCGACATCCGGCGTTGATCGAGGGGGAGTGGCGGCCGCTTGCATCAAGCGGCGACGTCCTTGCCTTCTCCCGTCATCGAGGGCGGAGATCGTTGGCGGTGGTAGTTAATCGCGGCGGTCGAGCTCGTTACCCGCTAGCCGGTGGTTCTCAGGTTCTTTGGGGTGATGGCAAGCTCAGTGGCGATACCCTGACCGTGGCCGCCCGTTCGGGAGCGATCGTCGAGATGAGCAAATGAAGCGAGCTTTTCTCTTGTTGCTCGGCGCCGGCTTGGTGATGGCCTGCAACCAGCTCACGGTCAACACCACGTCAGTGATTTCGGATCCAACCAATCCCGCACCGGCCCGACCAGATCCGCACTTCTATCTCAACCTGATCTGGCATCAGCACCAGCCTCGCTATCCGCTGTTGGAAGACGGCACCGTCTCCCGACCCTGGGTGAGAGTCCATGCCACCAAGGACTACTACGACATGGCGGCTTTGGTCTCCGAGTACCCAAACGTCAAGGTCACCTTCAATCTGACACCGATCCTCCTGCTGCAACTAGAGGAGCTTGCGAGCGGAACCAAAGATGTTTATTGGACGATGACCGAAGTTCCAGCTGAGGAACTCACGGACGAGGAAGTGGCTTTTATCACCGCCCGGTTCTTCGACGTCAATCCCCAGATCATCCGGCGGTTTCCCCGCTTTGCAGAGTTAACCGAGCGACGCGATTCGGGCGACCCGTGGACGAGTGAGGAGTTGCGCGACTTGCAAGTGCTTTTCAACCTCGCCTGGACCGATCCCAGCTTTCTCGCCGTCGAACCCTTGCTGACGCTGGTCGAAAAGGGTCGTGACTTCAGCGAAGAAGACAAGGCCGTGGTACTCGCCGAGCACGAGCGGATCATCGGCGAGGTGATCCCCCTCCATGCCCGACTTTGGGGGGAGGGGCAGATCGAGGTAATCACCACCCCGTTGGCCCATCCCATCCTGCCGTTGATCTCCGATGTCGCTCTCGCCACCGTCGGCGACCCGGCCGCCCTGATGCCGGCCAATCGCTTCATGGAGATTCCCGATGCCGATCAGCAGGTCATCCGCGGACTCGACGAAGCCGAGCGTCTCCTCGGTCGTCGTCCGGTCGGGATGTGGCCCGGTGAGGGATCGGTGGCACAGCTGGTGATGTCGCTCTTCTCGAAGAACGGGGTGCAGTGGGTGGCGACGGGGGAAGAAGTCCTGGCTAAGACCTTGGGGATTGGATCCTTCACGCGCAACGAGAACGATCTGGTCATGGAGGCCGATCAGCTCTACCGCCCCTATGCGGCCCAACTCAATCGCAACGACCCGGTACCGATGTTCTTTCGCGACGGGCTTCTCTCCGATCTGATCGGCTTCGAGTATTCGGGTACCGAGGCCAACGCCGCCGCCGACGATTTCATGGGACGTCTGCGAGCGATTCGCGATTCTCTGGATGTCGAAGCCGCCTTCGCGGCGCGGCGACCATACGTGATATCGGTCATCCTCGACGGCGAGAACGCCTGGGAGTCCTATCCCAACGATGGCATCGATTTTCTGCGGGCTTTGTACGAGCGACTGAACGGTGCGGATTGGATTTCGACTATCACCCCCACCGATTACCTGGCCCGTTTCCCCGCGGTCGAGCCCGCGCCCGAGATCTGGCCGGGTGCCTGGTTCCAACCCAACTTCGCCACTTGGATCGGCGAGGAAGAAGAGTCGACCGCTTGGGATTACCTCTATCAAGTGCGAGAAGACCTCGCCACCGAAGAGGACAACCCCAACTACGACGCCGCCTATCGGCAGATGCTCTTCGCCGAAGGCTCGGACTGGTTCTGGTGGTACGGGGCCGACCAGGAATCGGGCGACGACGGCTACTTCGATACCGCTTACCGCGATCTCCTCGGCACTGTTTACGACGAACTCGGGCTCGACCGCCCGGCGTTCCTCCAGGTGCCGATCATTCCGGAGCGGCCGGTCGCCACCCTCACTCCCACCGAGCTGCGGACGGTCTCCATCGATGGCAGCCCCGACGATTGGGTGGATGCCCCCTCCGACGGGGTCTTCTCGGTTCAATTCGACAAGAGCTATCTCTATTTGCGCGGGCCCGCCGGCACCGTTTACTTGGGGGCGCCGCGGGGACAAAAATCGGCGGTCACAGCCGAAGGCGCTCCCCTGGGATTTGGGGCTACCACCGTCATCTCTCTCGGTCCCACCTGCGGGGTCGGACCCGTTCTCTCCGAGTTCACCCCCATCGATTGCCGGGCGATCGCAGACGATGTCGAGGCGGCGATTCCGCTCCTCGCCTTCGGGGCCCTGGCACCGGGCGATCTACTCGTTCTCAAACACGATGACGGCGCCGGGACTCTCTATCCCTCTGGTCCGCTGGCACTTCAGGTCCCCGATATCTCCAATGTGGCGGTATTCCTGGAGGTGGTCGACCCTCGGGGTGACGACCACGGGCCGGGGGCGTACACGTATCCCACCGATGCAGTATTCACGGCCGGCAGCTACGACCTTGAGCAGTTCAAAGTCGGGACAGAAGGCGACCAGCTGGTTCTCGACCTCGACGTGGTCGCTCCCATCCAGAACCCCTGGGGCTCGCCCCGCAACCTCTCGATCCAAACCTTCGATATCTATATCGATACCGACCCCGGCACTGACAACGGCGAGCGTCGCCTGATCGACGGCCGCAATGCCTCCGTTGCGGAGGGAACCGGGTGGGAGTTCGGCATCACCATCGAGGGTTGGGAGCCGGCCATCTATGTGGCTGGCGCCGAAGGCACCGTCGAGGAAACCAGACCCTCATTTGACATAGCTGTTTTCGGAGACAAGGGGCGAGTGGTGGCGCGGATTCCACTTTCGACTTTCGGACCGGGCGACCCCGCCACCTGGGCCTACGGGGCGGTGGTGTTGAGCCAGGAAGGCTTCCCGTCCTCTGGAGTTCGCCGGGTGCGCGACGTCGAAGCCTCGGCCCAACAGTTTCGGCTCGGCGGTGGCCCCGCCGACGCCAACCACACTCGGATCATCGACGTCGCCACGTCCACGGAGGGAGAACAGGAGCAACTGCTCTCCGATTATCCCGGCGCCCCCTCCCTCGACGGTCTCTCGGCCAACGACTTCGGCGTCATCCCCCTACTGCGAACCCAGGGTTCGCAGTAGGGCTGTACCTATCTGCCAGCCCAGAGAACGGTCGACGAATCAGAAGGCGAGGTTCATGGCCGAGGTGAGAAACCGCATGTAGGGGACCGAGGCCTTGGCCAGGGCGGCGTACTCGGTGAGGAACCCCTCCGACGTGACCATCCGGTCGGGCAGCCGGGCGCCGGCGATGAAATCCTTTCGCTTCAGATCCTCCACCCACGGATGCTCGGGATCGAACCCCTGCGGAGGTCTCTGGAGCGACTCGCCATCGAGAGTGAAGCGACTGAGAAACGCCTTGCCGTGGGCGGCTCTTTTCCAACCAGCGGGGTCATCGACTATCGCCTGGCGAATCTGGCGGGCCACAGGTGCCTCCGGCCGCCAGAGGCCGACACCGGCGTAGGAATTGGCCGGTTCGAGGTGGAGGTAGAAGCCGGGAGCGTGGATGTCGGAGCCCGCTTCGTGAAAGAAGCGGATCCCGACGTTGGTCTTGTAGGGCGTCTTGTCCTTCGAAAATCGAATGTCGCGATACGGGCGCAAAAGCGAGCCGCCCTGGACTCGAGGGTCGGCTTCGAAGTGCGATGAAATCTTGCGGAGCCGGGGCGCGAAGTCAGATATGAAGGCCAGGGCGGGCTCCTGTACCAAGTCGATGTACCGCTCCTTGTTGGCCGCAAACCAGTCACGCTCGTTGTTGGCGGCCAACTCGCGCAAGAACTTGAAGCTGCCGGGGGTGAAGTAGGTAGGCATGACTTCTTATACCTTCGGCCGACTTTGAAAGGAAGGGGTTCGGCTGTTTCCTCCCCCCGGCGAGCGCAGAGAGCTTTGGGGGAGGTGGCGCCGCAGGCGCCGGAGGGGCTAGCCGAGCAGAGCTCGAAGAGTCTGGATGGTGTCGGCTTCTTCGGGCCTCTTGTCCGACCGGTATCGCTTCACACGGGCGAACCGCAAGGCAACTCCACCGGGATAACGGGTCGATACCTGGACTCCGTCGATGGCCACCTCCACCACCTGCTCGGGCCGGAGGTGGACCGTCCATTGGTCGCGGTCGACAGCCAAGGTCGGAAAGTATTCGGTCTGCCAGGCGAGAATTTCGTCGGTCATCCCTTTGAAGGTCTTGCCCACCATGACGAACTCGCCGGTGGTGTCATCACGAGCGCCGAGGTGAATGTTCGAGAGGTACCCCGAGCGGCGCCCATGGCCCCACTCCGCCGCCAGCACCACCAGGTCATAGGTGTGAACCGGCTTGACCTTGCGCCAGGTCTTTCCTCTTCGCCCGGCCTCGTACCGCGAATCGAGGTCCTTGATCATGACTCCTTCCTGGCCGGCGGCCAAGGCCCCCTGAGCAAAGGATTCGGCGTCGGCCACCTCGGCGGTGGTGATGCGCGGGACCCGCCTTTCGCTCGGAACAATCTTTTCGAGGGTGACTAACCGCTCACGCAGTGGCACATCTATCAGATCGTTGCCGTCGAGGTGGAGGATGTCGAAGAAGAAGGGCACCACCGGAACCTCGGCGAATGCTCGTTCCTCGGTCCCGAACCTGCTCATGGTTTCTTGGAAGGGTTGTGGGGTTCCGTCTGCCCGGAGTGCCATCGCCTCTCCATCGAGAACCACAGCGCCCACCTCCAGATCGACCGCCACCGCCACCACCTCCGGCATGCGGGCGGTGATGTCGTTGAGATTGCGCGTGTACACCGTCACCACTTCGCCCAGCCGGTGCACCTGGATCCGGGCACCGTCCAATTTCCACTCCACCGACGTCGGGCCTTTGATCGACTCGCTGATACTTGCTCCCGGCGAAGCCAGCATCGGCTGGATGGGTGAAAGCACCCGCAGCCCGATCGTGAGCAGCCCCTCTTCTCCCTTGGTGGCGGCGACGCGGGCGACCTCGCCGAGGTCGGCTTGCAGCATCGAGGCTCGCCGGACCACCGCCGGAGGTATGGCGAACGCCCTCGCCACCGCCTCGGTGAGGATCCCGGCCAGTGCCCCTTGACGAACTTCGCCGGTCAGGGAACGACGCAGAAAGTCCTGCTCGTCTCTGGTGGCGCGTTCGAAGAGCTCTCCCAGGAGTCGCGCCCGCCGTGCTTGCGATCCGGGACCGGTGGATTCCTGCAGCCGGTCGAAGTAGCCGTCAACTTCGGCGACGGTCAGCTTCGGATCCGCCGCCGGTTCCACCGAAGTTCCGAATGCCGAGGCATAGCCGATCCCGATACGTCCCTGACGGGGCTCGCCCCGCAGTAGCCCGAGGGCGGTCGGTAACTCATCCGGCCCGAGAGTTTGAAGAAGCGAGGCCAACCGGGCGGTCTTGGCGTTGCGAGAACTGGTTGTCGCCACTTCCGAAGATGCCGCGATCAGCTCTGCCAGCAGAGTGCTCACGCTGGCACGATAAGCCACGCCTAGCGTGGCGCCGTGAACGATCCCGAAGCTCTTTGGTCCGCATTCCTCGCCTACCTAGAGCGAGCTCCGGCGGCCGGAATTCCTGCCGAGCTGTTCGCTGGGTTTCGCGACGAACTAATTCGAGAAGGAATGCCAGCCGATCGAGCAACGGAAGCGGTTTGGGGCATCGTGACCATGGCCGCAGACCGACGCGATTGGACGGCTCCCATGTTCGATCGCATCTACGCGTCGCCCGAGCCCGGCTTTAGTACCCAACCCAGCGCATTCCTGGTCGAGGTGATCGAGGGACGAATCGCAGGGTCCGCTCTCGACATCGCCATGGGCCAGGGTCGCAACGCTCTCTACCTGGCATCACGTGGCTGGAAGGTGACCGGCTTCGATGTCTCACGGGAAGGGGTAACTGTGGCTCAGCGAGAAGCAGCCCGACGTGACTTGACTTTTGAAGCCCGCGTGGCTGCCCACGACGAGTTCGAATACGGTGCGGCCGCCTGGGATCTGATCGTGATGACCTACGCCCTGGTGCCGGTCACCGACGTTGATTTCGCCGCCACCCTGGTCAACTCGCTGCGACCGGAGGGCCTCATCGTCACCGAGTCCTTTGTTGCCGATCCCACTCGTCCACCCCGCCCGGTCGAGATCGATCCTGATCGGCTACGCCGCGCCTATTCGGAGCTACGGATCCTGAAATTCGAAGACGAGACGACCACATCCGATTGGACTCACGAACCCTCGCGGATTGTGCGGATGGCTGCCATTAAGGACTAGGCGCCGCAACCCGCCGATAGGGCCGCCACGGTGCCGCGATCGTCGTCGATGTACTCCCAGGCGGTGGTGCCCGATCCCTCGTAGTAGTACCCGTCGATCACGATTTCCATCTTGTCGTCGCCGTTGAGATCGGCGATGGCGGTCACCGCGTGGAGAACGACGTAGGCGTTGTCGGCCGCGCCCTGCGAAAACTCGATGACGAGCGTTGCCGGCTCGACATCAAGCATCTTGCGCATCAAAACCAGGCTGTAGGACTCGACATTTCCAAAGAGATCTTCCGGAATCCGGCGGACCACGAGCAGTTCCTCGTCGATCCCATCGCCCTCGAGGTCGAAGGTTAGATACTGCGCCACCCCGGGTTCAGGATCTGAGAGCCCGCGGCCGGCAATGAAAGCCACCGCTTCGTCAATGAGATCGGAAGGAGGCGTGCCATCGGAATTTGCGAGCCGAGGCACGACGTTCCAGGTGGCCCCGGTGATGGCGATCGCTCCCGGCTGGGCATGGCCCACCGGCAACTTCGGATCCAGAGAGATCATCGGGGTCTGGCTCGGTTCGCAGATCCGGAGCGAGGAGCCGACGGCGGTACCCGCGACTCCGCTGAGATCGACCACCTGCTACTCCTCTCCTTCCTCTACCTCGAAGACTGCCTCGCCAGGTATCCACTGAGTGCCGTCGTGATACCCGAGCAATCCCGAGCTACTGACTACCAGGGGGAAGTCCGCTCTCGGGCCGGTTGTGGTGGTGGCCGGCGCATCTGTCGTGGTCGAACCGATCGTGGTGCTGGTGGGGGCAGTCGAAGCGGTGGTTGCGACCGCCATCGTCGAGGAGGTCGTGCTGGCGCTCTCCCCGCACGCAACCAGAAGTAGCGAAAGAAGAAGGATCGAATGCTTCATCGAAA
>JAICGW010000009.1 GCA_025922945.1 Acidimicrobiia bacterium
AACGCCGAGCCCTGCTTCCGCTTAGCCTCCTCGCGCAGGCCGAGGATCACCCTTTCTCCCACCTTGTAAGCGATGGCCTGCCCCGGCCACCCGAGGTAGCGCTTGGCTTCCGACTCGGACACGTCGCGGGGCTGGCCGGCCACCTCGTGAAGAATCTCGACCGCCGAGGCGTAGTCCCAAGAACCGCCGGGATTGACCAGCGAGTCGTCGGGCAATTCGAGCCCGAGATGGCACCCGATGTCGATCACGACCCGACACGCCCGTAATTGCTGGGCGCTGTAGTGGCCCAGCCGGTACTCGGGCTTTTCGAAGTAACCAAGCTCGTCCATCAGCCGCTCCGTATAAAGAGCCCAGCCCTCGCCGTAACCCGAATACCAGATCAACAGCCGATGAGCCCGGGTGAGATTCTCCTGCTGGGCCATCGAGGTACCCACTTGCAGATGATGGCCGGGAAACCCCTCGTGATAAGCGGTGGACACTTCGCCCCAGAGTGGAATCTGCTGACGCTCGCCGAAGGAATACCAGATCCCCCCGGGGCGGCTGAAGTCCTCGCTCGGCTGCAAGTAGTAGGCCCCGAGCGCGGCTCCCGGGGGAACCAGATTCACGGTGACCTGCTTGATCTGGTCGGGCACCACGAAGTGCGCTCCGTCGAGGTGGCGTAAGGCCTGGTCCTGGCGCTCTTGGATGAACTCGGCGAACTCCGCCTGACTAGAAGCGGCGTAGGAGGCGTCGGTCTCGAGCATCTCGATTACGTCGTGGAGACTCTTGGATGGGTCGAGTTCCACCGCCACTTCGGTCATCGCCTGGTGAAGGCGGCGCACCTCGCTCCAACCCCATTCGTATGTTTCCAGCGGATCGATTCGCAAGCCGAGAAATCGATCGGCCGAGCTCAGGTATCTCTCACGTCCGACGCCGTCGTCCTCACCGGCATGAGGCAAGTAGTCCCGCTCGACATAGTCGGCGAACTCCGCCGCCGCCCGCCGGCCCTCATCGACCGCCTCCGATACCCGTTCGGCGAGGGCCGGGGCCTCCTCCACGGCATCCCTCGCCAACCCCAGCCACTTCGAGTCGGGGCCGGCGAGATGACGGAATTGCTCGAGCGCTGATTCCGCCTGGCGGCGTGAGACGACGAGACCGCGCGCCTTACCTTCGTCGAGGGTCGACCGCCATCCCGTCAGGGGTTGTCCTGCGGTCTCCAGCCGGGCGGCGATGTTCGCCCATGCCTCGTCTGAGGACGTGTCCATGAGATCGAATACGTCGCGCACATCGTCTTGGATACCCGCCGTGTGACGCAGTTCGAAGTACCGATCGCATTCGTCGTACTCGGACTGCTTCTTCATCAGGAATCCATCGAGCACCCGCGCTCCGTGTCGCTCCCACGTATCCGAGCCCTCGAGGTACGGCGCGATCAGCTTCCGATACCGGTTGATGACCTCGGCGTAAGCCGACGAACCTTCGGGGCTGGTATCGGGCCATAGGTGGTCGTAGCCGTGCACCCCGATTTGGGTTGCGATATCAGGACGGTGAGCGGCTACTTCGTCGACAAACTGGGAGGCAATTGAAAAGAGGTCGGACACGTTTCGACGTTAGGGGTGCTCGCAGGCAAATGATGATGCGATTCTGGAAAGATGGGCTCGTGTCATCCGCCAGCGACCTGATCGATATCCGACCGGAAGAGGCATTTGACGTTCAACGCGTGGCCGACTTCCTCCAGGGACAAGTTCCCGGGGCCGAAGGCGTTCCCACGGTTCGTCAATTCTCGGGCGGGCACGCCAATCTCACCTACCTCCTCCGATACCCCGAGATCGACCTGGTCCTGCGCCGGCCGCCACTCGGTCCAGTGGCACCCGGGTCGCACGACATGAGCCGTGAATTCACCGTCCTCTCGCGTCTCTATCGCGCCTTCCCGCCCGCGCCCCGCGCATTCGTTTTCTGCGAGGACCCGACCCTCATCGGCTCCCCCTTTTTCGTCATGGAGAGGCGAGACGGCGTGGTTGTCCGAGGTGAAGTGCCGGAGCGGTTCGGTGGTGGCTCGGATCCGGTCATCAATCGCCGACTTTCCGAAGTCGTCATCGACACCCTGGCTCGGTTTCACCGGGTCGATCCCGCTGCCTGCGGGCTTGATCAGGTCGGTCATCCGGAGGGCTTTTTGCGCAGGCAGGTAGAGGGCTGGCTCCAGCGCTGGGAAGGTGCCCGTCATGAGACGAACGCAACCGCGGATCGGGTCGCCTCCTGGGTGGCTGAGCGAATCCCGTCATCGCAGCCACCAACGCTCCTCCACAACGACTGGCGCCTCGACAACATGGCTGTCTCCGAGGACGACCCCGGAACCTGCACGGCCGTTTACGACTGGGACATGTGCACCAGAGGCGACCCCCTCGCCGACCTTGGCACATTGCTGGCGGTTTGGTACGAGAGCGACGAGGTGCCCGCCAATCTCAATCCGATGCCGACGACCGTGCCGGGCTTCATGAACCGGGCCGAGGCCGTTGAGCGCTACCAATCCCTGACTGGTTTTCGGGTCGACGACTTTGATTGGTACCTGGTGTTCGGCACCTGGAAGCTGGGCGTGGTTCTCCAACAGATATTCATCCGCTGGCACCGGGGACAGACACATGACGAACGCTTTGCCGCTATGGGGGACGGGGCCAAGCGCCTATTCGAACTGGCCGCCGCCCGGATTTAGGCGAGCTCTCGCAGAGTTCGGGTTCCCATTTCGTCACCAGCGGTAACCGGCACCAGCATCACCTGCGCCCCCGTCTCTTCAAAAGCTTCGATCGCTGCCGACGTTGCGGCCGCCGATCCCACAGCTGCGATCGCCGAGATCATCTCGACCGTGATCTGTTCGGCCACGTCCTTCGGACGGGCTCCCTCGCGCACTTTGTCCACCAGGTCAACGAATCCGGCTTCTCTCAAGGATTCCCGGTAGCCGGGTGCTCCGAGATAGAGCGAAAGTTGGCGACGTATTTGGTCGATGGCCGAAGGCGAGGGATCGACCGCGGCAACGACCCAGACCGCAATAGGGAGACCAGCTTGCTCAGCGGCTCGTCGGGCTCGCTCAGGAGTGACCAGGTTGAGGACAATCCGATCGGCCGAGCGCGACGCGGCAGCCATCATCCGGGCACCAGCCGCCGCCACTGTTATGTGATCGGTCATCTTCCCCACACCCGAACGAAATCCGACCGAGTGAAAGTGAGCCCCGCGGTGATCGGTCCTCTCCCCCGCCAGAACGGATCGAATCAGCCCAATCGCTTCCTCGATCCTCTCCGCCTCTCCGCCGTGGGGTCGTCCATGCCATCCCTCGACCAGCGCTCGACTCGATGCCCCGATCGCCAGCCGCGCCGGTCGTCTTCCTATGGTCTCGACCGAGCCCACCCCCATCGCCAGCGACACCGGGTCTCGCAGCCCCAGCGCCAACGGCCCGACCGTGACCGTGATCTGGTTGGTCGACTGAGCGATGGCCCCCGCCAGGGCGAAGGCATCGAAGTGCAGCATCTCCCCCACCCAGAACTCGCCATAGCCGAGTCTTTCCGCCGCGGCCGCCAGGCCTAGGGCTTCTTCGCCGGGACGATCGAGCCAGAACGGTGCGACTACCCCGCGACCGGCGCTCCGCTCGTTCACAAAACGACCTTACGAGGGCGTCAGAGACCGATGGGGTCGGAGTCGAGTCCCAGCAGCACCCGACCTGTGAGCTCCCAGGTGGGCTGGGCGATCATCATGTGCTGGCTGACGGTGTGGATGTCGCGCAAATAACGCTGGAGGGGCGAGCCGGAGTAGATCGAGCTCCCCCCCGCCAGGGTGTAGATGCTGTCGACGGCAAATCGGCTCGCCTCCACCGCCGCGGTGGCCGCGAGGCGGAGGCGAACCTTCTCGGCCAGGGTGGCCGTCGCCGCCGCCCCCGAGGCGACATGAGCTAGGTAGTGCCAAGCCGAATCGAGTCCGGCCTCGGCTCTCGCCACTGCCTCCTGGAATGCAGGTCGATCGGCTAGGCGACGTTTGGACCCAGTGGGCGTCTTCCCGCCCGCCAGCTCGATTCCCTCGGCAAGCGCCGACGCGGCCAGGCCGATCGCAACCGCAGCGATGCCAGCAGCCAGTAGTCCATAAACCGGGAAACGGGCCACGGCTTCGGTTGTGTGGGGAGGCTGGTCGAGATAGGAAGCCAGTCGCTCGGGCACGAGCGCGGTATCGACTTGGAGATCGTGACTCGCCGATGCCCGCAGGCCGACGACATCCCAGGTATCGACAACCGTGACCAGGTCTCGAGGCACATAGAAGAGGCCGGTTCGGGTGGGTTCCTGGTCGATGACCGCCCCCAATCCAATCCAGTCAGCATCCGCCGCCCCGGAACCAAACGCCCAGCGACCGCTGAGCCGAAAGCCGTCAGAGGTCGTCGTCGCTTGTCCGCGAGGCGCCACCACCCCGGCGAGCAGGGTGTCAGATCCCTTCTGAAAAACCTCCGGCAATCCTGCAGGCGGAATCCAGTGGGCCGCGGCCGCCGAGGTCACATAGATCATGGTCACCCAACCCGCCGAGGCATCGCCTTGAGCCACTTTCTTGACCACCTCGAGAAGATCCGCGATTGCGGGATTGCTGCCACCCACTGACTCCGGGGCGGCGGCTACTCCGAGGCCGCGATGCCGAAGCAATTTGATGAGCTCGGGGGCGACGCGACGCTCGCGTTCGGCCCCCGCGGCCGTGTCGCGCGAGATAGCGGCGAGCTCGTTCACGAAAGTTGGGTCAAAGAGGTTCATAAAGCCCGAATTCAGATTCTAGTGCGATAATCAGAGAGATACTCCAATTCAAGTGGCGGCCGACGCGCCGCTGGCAATACTCGTGGAGGTGGGCTTTCTCGGTTTTCATCACGTCCAACTGGCGATGCCCATGGAGGGGGAGAGGCGGGCGATCGCCTTTTACGAGGGCGTGCTGGGAATCCCCAAAGTTGAAAAGCCTCGTCATCTGGAACCCCGTGGCGGGTGCTGGTTCGAAACCGATCGCGTTCGAGTTCATCTCGGAGTCGATAAGGATTTCGCTCCGGCGCGCAAAGCCCATCCCGCGTTCTACGTCAAGGATCTCCAAGATTTCCGTCGTCGGTTGGTCGACAGTGGAGTACAGGTTATCGATGACGAGCCACTCGCTGGCTTCGAGAGGTTTTATGCCTCCGACCCCTTCGGAAACCGACTCGAATTCCTCGAGGCAATCCCCTCTTCGGAACATACCATTTAGGCCGGAAGGGCCAGGGGTAGGTCGTTTATCGTCACCGCCGTGCCGACCCTGCCGGTAACGAGAAAAACCCGCGCCACTTATGGCGACTTGGTCACGGCAGCCCGCGAATCGGTACGGCGCAGCGGGATCCTCTCTCCCGAAGCCGTGGCCGAGATGGCCGGCTTTTCACCCGCCACGCTGTACTCATACTTCGGATCGAAGGATTCGCTGCTGGCCGCGGCCTTCGATGCCGCCCTGGCCGATATCGCCATGGCGGTGGAGCCGATCCTGGGCATGGAACGGTTGCTCGAACGGGGCTGGGAACCGACCGCGCGGGCGTTGGTTCGTGTTGTCGTCCGGGGCTTTTCTCACGACGGAAAGCTGGTCCGCCTGGCGCTGAGCCGGCTCGGAGAATCGGAGGAGGTCCTCACGGTCTACCGCCGTCGCAATCAGGAAGAGATCGACCTCCTCACCCGGTTTATCCGTCTTGGGACCGCAGCGGGACAGCTTCGCCAGGGCGAGCCCTCCGTACTGGCCCGCACGGCGGTGCTCATGCTGCAGGCACTGCAAAACCCACTCGCCCTCGGCCCTGGCTCGGGACCGGTGATCGACGAGGTCAGCCGGGCGCTCTACCGGTTGCTCGCTCCCGATTAGTCGCGGGGCAAACCCAGGATCGATTCGCCGATGATGTTGGCCAGCACCTGACTGGTACCGCCACCGATGGTGAGGGCGGGTGAAAACAGAAAACCCCAACTTTCTTCGTCGCCGTCGAGGAGCCCATCGGCACCAGCGGCGTCACGCAGAAACCGCATGGCCCTTTGACCATGCCGATCAGCCATCATTTTCTTGATGGCTGCTTCGGGACCCGGCGAACGTCCGGCCATCTGCGCGCTGAGGATCCGCATGCCCATGAACCTCATGACCTCGGCCTCGATATGGAGTGCGACCGCCTCTTGGGCGCGCAGGGAGTCGAGCGGGCGAGCGGCCGCGGCGAGGACTTCTTTTGTGGTCGGTCCCATTCCCCAAAGCACTCCGCCCGAGGAGAGCGACACCCGCTCGTTGCCCAGGGTGAGCTTCGCCAGCGGCCAGCCCTCGTTTTCTTGACCCAGGAGGTGACCGGTGGGGACGCGGGCGTCGTCGAAGAAGACCTCTGTGAAATGGGCGCGCCCGGTCATCTCCTTTATCGGCCGCACCGTGATCCCGGGTTGGCGCATCGGGCAAAGAAGATAAGAGATCCCCTTCTGCCGGGGTCCGCCGGTTCGAGCCAGGAGGATTCCATAGTCGGCCTCTCCGGCCCAGGTGTTCCAGACCTTTTGGCCGTTGACCACGTAAACATCGCCGTCACGTTCGGCACGGGTAGTCAAACTCGCCAAATCGGAGCCGGCCCCGGGCTCGGAGAAGAGCTGGCACCAGATCTCTTCCCCTCGAAGGAGAGGAGGGAGGAAGCGGGCCTTCTGCTCCTCGTTTCCTCCGATGAGGATCGTGGGCCCCGCCCAACCGATTCCAATCGGGTTGTGACCCTGCTGATCGATGCCGGCAGCAGAAAGCTCCTCGGAGATGATCAGCTGGCCCTCGGCGTCAAAGTCGAGCCCCCACGGGCGGGGCCAACCGGGTGCGACATAGCCCGCCTCTGCCAGATCTGCTGGGCTCGGATCGGGATGACTTGTGATCCACTCCCTCACGGCTAGCCGCCGCGGGTCGTCCTGGGCGGGGAGGGCGAAGTCCATCACTTCATTCTTGCGTAAGAATGGCCCCAGTGAACAACGACGACTTTCGACGCCACGCCCACGACATAGTCGATTGGATTGCCGATTACTTCGAGGAGCTTCCCAAGCAATCCGTGCTCCCGGACGTGGCTCCCGGTGACATCCGCAAATCGCTGCCGGTGACGGCTCCCGAACAAGGCGAGCCGTTTGCCTCGATCATGTCGGATTTCGAGCGGATCATCATGCCGGGTATCACCGGTTGGCAGCACCCGGGATGGTTCGCTTACTTCCCGGCCAACTCGTCGCCACCCTCGGTGCTGGCGGAGATGATTACCGCCGCCCTTGGCCAGCAGGGAATGATGTGGATTACCAGCCCCGCAGCCACCGAGCTCGAGATGGTCACTCTCGACTGGCTGGTCGACCTTCTGGGACTTCCCCCTGAGTGGAAGATGGCCGGCCCGGGAGGCGGCTCCATCCAGGTCAGCGCCTCGGACGCCTCCCACCTCGCCCTGGTGATTGCCCGTCAACGGCAATCGGCCCCGACCGACCAATTAGTCGCCTATGCCAGTGCTCAGGCTCATTCGTCGCTCGAGAAGGGCGCCCGGGTGGCCGGTTACCGGCACTTCCGCTCGGTCGCGGTTGGCTCCGACTGGGCGATGAGTCCCAGCGCTCTCGCCGATGCAGTTGGTGAGGACTGCGGCCGCGGCCTGGTGCCAGCTTTCGTCTGTTCGACGGTGGGCACCACTGGCACCACCGCTATCGATCCCATTCCTGCCATCTCGGAGGTCGCCCGGGCCGAAGGGATCTGGCACCACGTCGATGCCGCCTTCGCCGGCAATGCCATGATCTGTCCAGAGTTCCGCCGGTACCAGCCCGGGCTCGACGAGGTCGATAGCTACGTGTTCAACCCGCACAAGTGGCTGCTCACCAACTTCGACTGCTCGGTCTTCTATGTCGCCGATCGCAAGCCTCTGCTCGAGGCGTTGCAGATCACACCGCCATATCTGCGCAATGCTCAGTCATCTTCGGGCGAAGTCGTCGACTATCGAGATTGGCAGGTTCCCCTCGGCAGGCGGTTCCGGGCGCTGAAACTGTGGTGGGTGATCCGCAGCTACGGGGCCGAGGGGCTGCGGGAGATGATTCGCTCCCACATCGCCTTGGCCCAGGACCTCGTCGCCCGCATCCAGGCCTCGCCCCAACTCGAAGTCGTCGCCCCGACGCCGTTTTCCTTGGTGTCATTCCGTCACGTCGATGGCGACGAGGCCACCGATGCAATTGCGGCCCGCATCAACCATTCAGGCCATTCGTACGTGACGCCATCGGTGATCGACGGTCACCGCTTCATACGTGTCTCAATTGGTGGGGCCAACACCACCGCTGCCGACGTAGATCGGCTTTGGGAGGTGGTCTCCGCCTCCAATTAGGCGGGTGGAGCGCTTCCGAGGACGACCTTGATACTGAGAGGCTCACCGTCGCGCCGAATGTCGAGGGTGACCTCATCGCCGGGCAAATAGCTGCGGATTCGCGCCGCTAAGTCGCCGATCGAGCGCACTGCCAGACCGTCGACAGCGGTGACCACATCTCCAACCTCGAGTCCGGCTCCGGCTGCGGCCCCGTCCGCCGTCAGTTCCGTGATGACGGCACCACTGACGTCGCCGGTGGCCTCCTCCCCGGTTACACCCAGGAAGGCGGTCTCGATGGGATCGCCCGCGACGATGGCGGACGCGAATTCGTAGGCGTTGTCTATCGGCACGGCGAAACCGACACCGGTGTTGGCGCCGGTGGTGGTAAAGATCTGGATGTTGACACCGATGACCTCGCCCTCACGATTGGCGAGGGCACCTCCGCTGTTTCCAGGATTGATCGAGGCGTCGGTTTGGATCAGGACTTGGGCGGTGAGCGGACTTGCCACCGGACGGCTCACCGCCGATACCACCCCCGAGGTAACGGTCTGCTCGAGTCCCCAGGGGCTGCCCAGGGCGACCGCCAATTGACCCACTTCCAACTCCTCGTCGAGGGCCAAAGTCGCGGCAGGAGCACCGTCGGTGTCGACGTCGATGACGGCGATGTCGTGGGGAGCATCGGATCCGACCACCTCGCCCTCTCGCAAGCTGCCGTCGGCGAATCGAACCTGTACCGCCTCGACTCCGTCGACCACATGGGCGGCGGTGAGCACATGACCATCTTCATACACGAAGCCCGACCCGAGTCCTGCCTGATGCTCAATCTGGACCATGGAAGGAAGTAGGGCGGCCGCCACCGCCGCCACCGGCTCCTCCGTGGGATCGATGGTGGGCGTTTGCTCGGAGGCCGGAGACGACTGGTCGATGGCGATTGCCGGCTCGACGCGGTCGTCGTTACCGATCCACCAGCCCACGCCAACCCCTCCCGCCATTACCAACAGGGCTAGCAGCAGGGCGGGAATGAACGTGATCCCCGGGCGGGATACCCCCCTCGCCGGCTGCGCCGGCACTCCCCCCCGGCTGGGGGGAGAAACGGGAAAACCCCTCGCCGGCTGCGCCGGCCCTTCCTCCGGGCTGGGGGGAGCAACGGGTTCGGTCGGTTCGGTCACAGTGTCGGTAATCCTGTCATCAATCATTTCCTACCTCCGGAGCCCCAAACTAAGAAGCCAGCGCTAAACCGCTCCTAAACGAAAGCTGGGAAAAACCTGAGCGCTCAGTGGTTGGAGGCGGTTTCGATGCGACCGGTGCGGTGACGAAGAGGATCGTGCTGGGGTGCATCGCCATTGGTTCCGATCGGCAGCCAGACGATGGTTGTCGCTCCCTGGCCGGGCTCGGAGTAGATCTGAAATGATCCCCCGTGCATCTGGGCGACGTGTTCGACGATCCCCAAACCGAAACCGGAAGTGACAAAGGATGACTCGAACCCCGGTCCCTCGTCGGACACGGCCAGATAGGCCCAATTGCCAGATCGGCCCGATCCCACCTCGACCTTGGCCCCCGGAGTGGAAGCCTTGAGGGAGTTGTCGACGAGGTTGCTCAGGGCCCGGCTTAAAGACACCAGATCCCCGTGTACCTCCGCCTCCCCGGCGATCTCGGTTAGCCCCACTCCGAGGTCGTTGGCCGCGGCCCGATAGTCCTCCACCGCGGTCCGGACGAGCGCCGAAAGGTCGACTTGGACCATGGTCGCCTGCCCGGCCTGGAAGCGCGCCGCCGCCAGCAGACCCTCGATCATGGCGCTCATCCGTTCGGCGTTACGGGCGATGATCTCGCCCGTGGCCTTCCACTCCTCGAGTGAGGAATCGGGATCGTCGAGAGTGACTTCGACATTGGAACGGATAACAGAAAGCGGGGTACGAAGGTCATGCGACGTGTCGGCCAGAAAGCTCCGTTGGGCCCTGAAGGCACCCTCGAGCCGATCGAGCATCGAGTCGAAAGTGCTTCCCAGCCGGGTCAGCTCGTCGTTCGGACCTACGAGGCCGATACGGCGAGAAAGATCGGAGGCCTCGATCTCCCTGGCTACCTGGGTGATTCGATCCACTGGGGCGAGGGCCCGGCCGGCCAGCACCCACCCCACCCCAAGAGAGATCAGAAAAAGGAATCCGAGGCCGATCAGCGTGTAGAGGGCCAGCCTTTCCACCACGTACTGGTTGAAGATGCTCTCGAGCGTGCGCACTTCGGCCTCTTCGAAACGGGGGTCGAGGACCAGGCGGTACTGGCCGAGCTGCATCTGCCGACCGCGCAGGATGAGCCGGGTTTCGGTTTGCGTCGTGAGCTGCCAACGAATGGCGACATAGATAAGCGCCAATACCAGACCCCCGAGACCGAAGACCACCGCCGAATAGAGAAGGGAGAGACGAAAGCGGATCGAGCGAAAGAACTGGCGACGTTGGCTCATGAGCGCAGGACGTACCCGCGACCTGGCACGGTTTCGATCGGATTTGGCTCACCGAGTTTCTTTCGCAGATTGGAGACCGTGACCCGAACGGTATTGGTGAATGGATCTGCCATCTCATCCCAGACGTGTTCGAGCAGGGTCTCCTGCGGCATCACCTCGTCGACATGCGCCATCAGGAATTCGAGCAGCGAGAACTCCTTGGCGGTGAGAGCGAGAGAGGCACCTCCGCGGGTGGCAATAAACCGAGCTGGATCGAGGGAAAGACTTCCCACGCGGAGAACCGGGGACGCGCCTTCGTCTCGTCGGAGAAGCGCTCGAGTCCGGGCCGCCAGCTCGGCCAAGGCAAACGGCTTCACCAGATAGTCGTCGGCGCCGGCATCGAGTCCGGCGACTCGATCATCAATGTCGTCGCGAGCTGTCAGCATCAGCACCCGGGGGCGGCGCGACTCGAAGGTGGGAAGGTCTCCGTCGACCAGGCGACGGCAGAGCTCCAGGCCCGATCCGTCGCCCAGATTCCAATCAAGAATCGCCAGGTCGTAGCCGTTGCCACGGAGCTTTTCCTCCGCCTTCATCGCTCCCCCGGCCACGTCCACCGCATATCCGTGGCGACGCAAACCGCGGGCAATGGCATCGGCCAGATCGGCTTCGTCCTCGACGACCAGAAGGCGCATGCCCGAAACGCTACCGAGCGGAAATAAGTAGGCGCTAAACGTCCGTCGTTGAAGCGGAGCGGGGACTGAACCGAATGCCAAGAGAATTTTCGCCGCCTGGAGTAGCTTCAGGAGATGGTCGACTGGAAGCTCTATCAAGCGGTTCTCTTCGACCTCGACGGAGTGCTCACGGACACCGCACGAGTCCACGCCAAGGCCTGGAAAGAAACCTTCGACGAATTCCTGGGGGCGAACGATCAGCCTCCGTTCACGATCGAGGGCGACTATCGGACGTTTGTGGATGGCCGTCCTCGATACCAAGGCGTGGCTACGTTCTTGGCCTCCCGCGGCATTGCCCTGCCTTGGGGCGAGCCGAGCGACGGCCCTGACGAAGAAACCATATGTGGGGTCGGCAATCGCAAGAATGAGCTAGTGAATCAGCTGATCGCCACCAATGGAGTGGCCGTGTACCCGGGCTCTCTGCGTTTGATCGAGTACCTGGCGGACAGGAATCTGAAAATGGGAGTGGTGACGTCCTCGGCCAACGCGCGGACGGTCCTGGCGGGAGCGAATCTGGAAAGGTTTTTTGAGGTGCGGGTCGACGGCGAATTAGCGGCCAAGCTGGGCCTGGCGGGAAAGCCTCATCCCGACCCTTTCCTCACGGCGGCCGAACTTCTTGCGGTCGATCCCAGCGACACAGTGGTTTTGGAGGACGCCACGAGCGGGGTCGCCGCGGGAAAGGCGGGCGGGTTCGGATTGGTGGTCGGGGTCAATCGCCATGATGATGCTCAAGCCCTGCGGGAGGCCGGTGCGGACGTCGTTGTCGAAGATCTCGGAGCCTTGGTCGGCTGACGGTGATCATCCAATCGGCCTTTGGCGAGGACGTCTGGTCACTTACTTGGTCGGGGCTGCGAGAGGTCGCCGCTCTCGAGTCGATCTTCTCCTTGGCAAACGGCTTTCTTGGTGTGAGGGCCAGTTTCGAACAGGGTCCGCCCGCCCATCAACCGGGCTCGCTGATCAACGGCTTTCACGAGGTTTGGCTCATCACGTATGCCGAACCGGGGTACGGATACGCCAACGTCGGGCAGACCATTCTGTATGTGCCGGACGCTATCGAGTTGGCCTACCTCGAGGACGAATACCCTCGCCCGCTCGACGATGCCGAGGTGGAGCGGCGCCTCGATCTGCGGCGAGGAACCGTCAGCACCGTGGTGCGATGGGCCGACCTCGAGCTTCGCTGGGAGCGACTGGTTTCGCTGGTTCATCCGGGGGTGCTGGCGATCAGGGTCGAGGGAGGTGGGCCGGAATCGCAATTCGCCTCGGGATGGCGCTACCGGCACGACATCGACGATGCCGACACAGTTGAACTGGTCTTCGATCCCCGCAGCGCTCGCACCCTTCCAACCCGCGCTCTCAGCGCCGGGGATCTGATCACCGCCGACGGAATCCCCCAGACAGTCTTTCGCACCCTGGCCTCCGATCTATCCCTGTCGGTCGCTACCGACCACAAGGCCGACGTTGTCAAGATCAGCCGCTTCGAGGTAGACGAGCTCGACGTTCTGACTCAAGGCCCCACGGTGGAAAAGCGAGTCGCCTATGTGAGGGGAGCTGCTCTGGGCGCCGCCGCGACCGTTCTCAACGGGGTTCCCGACTTCGCCGGCCTGGCCATCGAGCAAGAGGATCACCTCGCTGCCTTTTGGGAAACAGCGGCGGTGAAGATCGGGGCCGGACCGCGCCTCCAACAAGCAATCAACTGGAACATCTTCCAACTCCACCAGTCCTCAGCTCATCTCGCCAATACCGGCGTCCCGGCCAAAGGCCTCTCCGGGCGCGGATACGAAGGTCACTATTTCTGGGACAGCGAGATCTTCGTTCTGCCATTTATCGCCCATATCGATCCTCCGGCCGCCGCCCGTCTCATCGCCTTCCGGCATTCGATCTTGCCGGCTGCCCGCGAGCGAGCGGCGATCCTGAACCAGAACGGGGCTTTGTTCCCCTGGCGCACCATCTCCGGGGAAGAAGCATCCTCCTACTACGAAGCAGGAACCGCTCAATACCACATCAACGCCGACATCGTCTATGGGATCGAGTCATATCTCCTCGCCACCAACGATCACCAGATCCTGATCGATTACGGGGTCGAGATCGCCGTCGAGACTGCCCGCTTGTGGGCCGACCTCGGACACTTCGAAGGCGACTCTTTCCACTTCTCAACCGTCACCGGCCCGGATGAATACTCAGCTTTGGTTGATGACAATGCCTATACCAACTTGATGGCTCGCTTCAACCTGGAGCGAGCCGTGGAATGGACAAGGTGGATGGAGGCGCAGCATCCAGATGAGTTCGCCCGTCTCGCCGAAGTTCTCGAACTCGAGGCTGGCGAGGTCGACTCATGGCAGCAGATCTCGACCGCCGTGTTCATACCGCACGATGCCGAGCGCAACCTCACCCCTCAAGATGCACGCTTCTTCTATCGCAAACCTTGGGACTGGAGCGTCCCCCGTTCTCAGCATCCCCTCTTGTTGTTCTTTCACCCTCTGGTGATCTATCGCCACCAGGTACTCAAACAGGCCGACGTGGTGATGGCGATGTACCTATTGCCCGGACTTTTTTCGCCCGAGTTGACCAGAAGCAACTTCGACTTCTACGACCCCTTGACCACCCGAGACTCTTCCCTCTCGGCTCCGATCCAGGCTGCGGTCGCCGCCCGGGTTGGGTACCTGAAACCAGCGCTCTCCTATTTCGAAGAAGCGGCCGTGCTTGACTTGGAAAACCGAGCCGGCAACACCGCCGATGGACTTCATCTCGCCACCGCCGGTGGCACCTGGCAGGCGCTGATCTACGGGTTCGGGGGGTTCACCCACGACCCCTCCGGAGCCCGCTTTGACCCCCGCCTGCCGCCATCCTGGAGCGAACTCGAGTTCAACGTGCGCATCAAGGGGTCGCTGGTCCACGTTGCTTTGAGGGAAGAGACGCTGACACTGGCGTTGCTGTCCGGCGAGCCAGTGAAAGTGAGGGTTCGCGACGAGGAGGTGAGCGTCACCTCGGAGGGCCAGGACTACCCGGTTCCCAGCAGATGGATTGAATCGGGTTGACTCAACTTCGGCTTGGATCTGGCTTGATTAACGGCTGAGGCTGCGGCCGCCGCCGATCGTGATCACCTCGCCAGTGATGTAGGTAGCGGAAGCGAGATAGGAAACGAGCGCCGCTACTTCTTCGGGTGCGCCCATCCTCTGCATGGGAATAGCAGCCACCATCTTCTCGCGGACTTCGGCCGGAATGGATTTGGTCATCTCGGTTCCGATCAGCCCGGGGGCGATGGCATTGACCCGGATCCGCGGCGCCAGGCGCAGGGCATAGGCACGGGTCAGGCCCACGAGCCCACCCTTCGACATCGAGTAGTTGTACTGGCCGAAGTTGCCCAGGTAGGCGCGCGAGCTGATGTTGACGATGGCCCCGGCTTCCATCAGCGGATGGAGCCTTTCGACCAGGCGGAGCGGGGCGCCGAGGTTCACGTCCATGACCAAGTCGAAATTCTCCTCCGAGAGGTTCGTCAGCCGGGCATCGCGGGTGATACCGGCGTTGTTCACGACCAATTCCAGCGAACCGAGCTCCAGGACTTCGGCATGCACCGCCCGGATCCCCCCCTCGGTCGTGAGATCGGCTTGGACCGCTCGAACCATCGTCGAGGTCTCGAGATCGGCCGCCACCTTGGCCAGGGCCGGCGCCATGTCGACCAGGATCAGCCGCCGACCCTCCTCAGCCAGACGGTGGCTGATCGCGGTTCCGATCCCTCCCGCCGCGCCGGTGACCACCGCCCAGCTCACGGCAGTGCCTTTCCGAGATGACTACCACCCAAGTGCACCAACTCGCCCCGGGGACCGCCCGCCAGCAGGTGTCGGACCCAGGTGGAGATTGATTCGAGGCTCGATTCCCTCTCCATCGCCAGGGTGTTGACCGTGCTTTCCCTCAATTCGAGACTGGCGGTGCGGGCACCCGAGAGCAGGGCCGTGGCCACAATCGCCGCTCCGATCCCGTCGCGACCGAGCAGGTCGTCACCGCGGACGACATAAACGATCGGCTCTCCGCGGATCGCCGCCGCCTTCGTCATCGAAAACGCCTCGGCGAGCTCTTCACGGATGTCGTCCCAGCTATCGGCGACGTCGGGATCGGCAACGAAGACCAAGCCCGGCCCATCGGAGTCGAGCGCGGCTGCCAGCGATTGGTCGCGGCAGCGGACGTTCAAGGCTCGCTCCCATCGAGGGCCACACCCGCCGCGACTAGCTCGCTCACGTCCGGATCGGACCAACCGAGGTCGCGGAGGACGGCGACGGTGTGTTGACCCAACATCGGGGGAGCGACCTGCGATCGGGCGGAGACGCCGTTGAGACGGAGGGGCGAGCCTTGCATGCGAAACGTGCCGATCCGCGGATGAGACATGTCCACCACCATCTCGTTCACGATCACCTGCTGGTCGGCGAAAACCTCCTCCATACCGAGGATTTGTCCAGCGGGAACCCCGGCCTCATCGAGCAGTTTCAGCCAGTGGCTCGTCGTCTCGCCTGCGAAGACCTCCTGGAGGATGGCCGCAAGTTCGTCACGGTGGCGGACTCGCAGCTCGTTGGTGGCGAACCGCGCATCGGTGTCGACGTGTTCGAGGCGGAGCGCTCGACACGTGTCGACGAAATGCCGATCCGACACCACTGCCAGATTGACGTAGCCGTCGGCGGTACGGAAGCTCTGATTGGGCCCGGTTACCGGCGAGGCGGTGCCTGTCCGCTCCGGTTGTCTCTGGCTGGTGAAGTAGAGGGCGTTCCAGGTGGCTTGGGCGGCGATGATTCCGTCTCGCAGCGATATCTCGACCAGGGCGCCCTGGCCTCCATGCCGGCCGCCGCCACCGGCGAGAGCCGCCGTGATTGCCAATGCGGCGTTGGTGCCGGCGAGGAAGTCGCCGATGGTGGTGGCGGTCTTGTGCGGCCCCTCGCCTGGATCGCCGGTGATCGACATCATTCCCGACTCGCCCTGGAATATGAGGTCGATCCCGGGACGGTGGGAGGCGGGGCCATTGCTTCCGAAGGCGCTTATGACCGCCACCACCAGGTGGGGCGCCATCGTCTGTAGTGCTTCGGCACCCAGGCCCATCCGCTCCATGGCCCCTAGGCGCAGATTGCTGAGGACCACGTCCGACTGCTGACACAGCTGCGCCAACAACGCTTTCACTCTCTCGTCCTTGGGGTCGACGGCCAGGCTGAGCTTGCCGCGGTTGACCCCGAGAAAGAAGGCGCTCTCAACACCGTAGAAAGGCCCGATCGCGCGGGCGAGATCTCCGGACAAGGGCTCGACCTTGATTACCTCGGCCCCCAGGTCAGCGAGGAGCATCCCGCAGTAGGGAGCCGCCACCAGATTTCCGAATTCGATTACGCGCACGCCTGCGAGAGGGGCGCCGATCACACCCTTTCCACCACGACCGCGCTGCCCTGACCCACTCCCACACACATAGTCGCCAGCCCGAACCGACCTTCCCGCTTCTTCAATTCGTGAACCAGGGTCGTGATGATCCGCGCGCCCGAGGCGCCGAGAGGATGCCCGAGGGCGATCGCCCCACCGTTGACATTGACGCGCTCGGGATCGAGATCGAGGAGCCGCATGGTCGCCACCGCCTGGGAGGCAAAAGCCTCGTTGACTTCGATCAGATCGAGATCGCCAGCCTCGAGCTCGGCACGTTGCAAGGCCTTTTCGCTGGCGGGGACCGTTCCGATTCCCATTACATCAGGATGAACCCCGGCCGCCGCCCCGGCGACGATCCGGGCAGCCGGTGCGAGTCCGTGCCGTTCGAGCCCCGCCTCCGTGGCCAAGAGCAGGGCCGCCGCCCCATCGTTCATCGGCGAAGAATTCCCTGCCGTGACCGTGCCTTCTGACCTGAACACCGATGGCAGCCGGCCCAGAACATCGAGGGTGGTGTCCGCGCGCGGCCCCTCGTCACAAACGATCAAAGTCACCGAACGTCGGCGATGGTCCACGGGTACCTCGAGTGGCTCGATCTCCTCTTTGAATCGATCGCTCCGCTGGGCCGCCACTGCCTTTTCGTGACTGGTCAGGGCGAATTGGTCTTGAGCTTCCCGTGAGATCCCGTATTTTTCGGCGACCACCTCGGCGGTCATGCCCAGCGTGATAGGTGGGTACAACTCTTCCATCAACGGGTTGGTAAGGCGCCATCCAAGAACGGTGTCGACCATCCCCGGCGCCCCAACCTGGAAGCCGATTTCGGGTTTCGGAGTCACGTATGGTGCCCGGCTCATCGACTCAGAGCCGCCGGCCACCATCACCTCGCCCCACCCCGCTCCCAGGGCATGGGTTGCAGAGATCACTGCCTGCATGCCGGATGCACAAAGCCGGTTGACGGTCGCTCCGGGAACCTCGACTGGGAGTCCGGCGAGCAGGGCGGCCATGCGGGCGACGTTGCGATTGTCCTCACCGGCCTGATTGGCGGCTCCCCAGACCACGTCCTCAATGGCGGAGGGGTCGAGATCGGGCTGGCGAGCGAGAAGACGGCTGATGGCGTGGGCAGCCAAATCATCTGGTCGAACCAGTGCGAGTTGTCCGCCGAGCTTTCCCATCGGCGTACGGCAGGCATCGACGATGAAAACCTCAGTCACCATACGAAAGTTAGTTGCTAGCCCGTGGGAGCAAGGACGACCGAGAGCAACGCCTTGCCGCCGAGAACGCCAGATCGAAGCCGGTACGTGATCGGGCCGACCGTGGTTTCCCCATCGAGACCAGCCGTCAGCGGTCGATCGGGGTCAACTCCCAGCTCTTCCAGCACCTGGCGCCGCCCCAGACCATCGAGTTCCGGGTTGACCGTGGCGATCAGAATCCCCCAGCTCGCCAGAACCGCGTCGCCATCTTCGGACTCCGACGTGGGGGCGGCCGCGATCATCATCGATCGCACGACTCCCGTAGCTGGCGATTCGGTGGCGTAGATCACCAGGCCGGGCCGGAGGTTCATCTGCAGCCGGTTGGGACCCGGCTGCTCGAGGAGAAAGAGCTCGAGATTGAGCGTGCTCGCCGCTTCGTTCCAGCGAGCGGTGACTTCGTCAACGCCACCGGCGAAGACAGCCGGCATCGCCGGCAGTGTCGTGGGGACCGCACTGAGCAGGCCGGGTGTGGGTTGATCTCGCGCCACCGCGGCGCTGACGACGATGGCGGCGACGATCAACCCCATGCCAGCGACTACCCATTTGGCTATGCCGTCGTTCGACTCAACTTTGGTTGCGGCTTGAAGAGGCGACCATCGCCGGGCGATCTCGCTTTGAAGGACGCCCGGTTGATCGGTAGTAAATAGAGCCTCGTCGCCGTCGATGGCGAGCCGAAAATCATTGCCCTGCGGAATTATCCGACAGTCGGTCAGCGGCCAAGTCCCGATCGGCTCGGCATCGGCGATGATCGTCACCCCGTCGTCGGCTAAGCGGAGCGTTGCCTCAAGCGGAGGCTGGTCATCGAGTCGCAACGCCCCGATGTAATCCATGGACCAATTATCGACTGAGCGACCACCCCAATAAAGGATCGCCGGAACTCAGCTACCAGCAGCCGGCGCTGGCGGCCCAAGGCGACCAGCCCTCCGTGTAGACCAGATATGCCGCTGCGGCGACGTTGGCGACGGGGTCGAAGATCGAGGCGCCGGGCAATCCCACCAGGGCCGCCCGTTCGGGCCAATACCTGGGGATGTGTTGAAAAAGCCCGGCCGCCCCCGACGATGGGTTCTGGGCGTTGGGATCGCCCCCCGATTCACAGGAAATGACCCGAAGAGCCTTGTCGACGTCGGTGGGGGCGAAGTACGAGCTCACCAGACTTCGCCACTCCTCTACTGGTCTCGGTGCCGGCGCAGGCGCGGGGATGCGGGGCGCTGGCGGGCTGGCAACGGTCGGCTTGGTCGTAGTGGTGGTGGTCGTCGTGGTCGTTGTCGTGGTCGGCCTGGTCGGAACGGGATCGGCGATGGGGTCCGCACAGGGACTAGCGCAGTAATCCTCGGGCCAGGGCATCAGCAGCGGAGGCTCGGAAGCCGGATTCGCTCTCAGCTCGAGATACTTGGGCTCTAGGCCGGCGCCGTCGACGGTCGGGGCCATCGCGGTTCCGACCGCGAAGAGCATGAAGATGATCGATAATGAAAGGGCCGGGCGCCAGCGACGCACAAAGTCTCCTTGTCAGGCATAACCAAGGGCGTGCCAGGACGAATCGAAAACCAGATCCGCGCCCGGAGTTCCGCCCAACTCCGCCGGCCACGCTAGGCCGGGATGGAAAACTGTGGCAAGCTGGCCGAACCATGGGAGGACCGCTCCGGCCGGAGATGGTGGGCGTGCTGATCCACACCAGTGAGGTGGGATTCCCGGAAATGAGGCGGTTTTATGCCGAAATTCTGGGCCTACGCCCTCGTTCGGATCGCGCCGGGTTCGTCAATTTCGAGTGGGGTCGCCTTCGCCTCACCCTCCACCTCCACGACAGGGTTAGGGGAGCTGCGGCCGACCCAGATCGAGTTCTCCTCAACTTCGCGGTCGACGATCTCGCCGCCTGGCACCTGCATCTCCAGGCCGTGGGGACTCCATGTCTGCGGACACCGGCCACCGAGCCCTGGGGCGGGGAGGTTGCCACCTATTCCGATCCCGACGGCAACCTGCTCCAACTCATCCAGTTCTAGAGCAAGTTCGCCTCAACTGTGATCTCGACGTTGCCTTTCAGCGCGTTCGACACCGGGCATCCGTCTTTGGCGCCATTGGCGGCGTCGACAAAAGCCGCTTGGTCGATGTCGGGGATGTCGCCGATGGTCTTGAGAGCCATGCGGACAAGCCTCCACCCTGGTTCGACCTTCTCAAAGCTGGCAGTGGCCGTGGTCTCAAGCGTGGTGGCGGTAAAGCCGGCCCGCGCCAGCCCCGCCGCCAGAGCCATGTTGAAGCAGGCCGCGTGCGCAGCCGCGATCAACTCTTCAGGGCTCGTCTTCCCTTGAGGGGACTCGGTGCGGCTCGGCCAACTCACCGGCAGCGGACCTCCGAGACCGGTGCCCAGGGTCACCTCACCCGATCCCTCGGCCAAATTTCCCTGCCAGACCGACTGCGCGCGACTATCCATCCACGCCTCCTTGCTTTGAGAACCCGTCCGGATGCCGGCCGATGGTAAGCCGGATCGAATCTCAGGAAGCTCTCAGCCAATTCTCGGGGTTCTGGGCTTACATGCAGGGATGCCAGAAGCGGCTGCCCAGCTCCTGGTCGTTGATGACGAAGACAGCCTGGCCGACATGGTCGCCACCGCGCTTCGCTTCGCCGGCTACCGGGTGGCGGTGGCGGCGGGAGGAATCGATGCCCTCAAGGCGGTGCGGACGGCACCGCCGGACCTCGTGGTTCTCGACGTCAACCTTCCCGATCTCGACGGTTTCGAGGTCTGTCGTCGTTTGCGTCGCGACGGGCATGAGATGCCGGTTATTTTCCTCACCGCCCGAGACGGTCTCGACGACCTCCGTACCGGTTTTCGCCAGGGAGGCGACGACTACCTGACGAAGCCGTTCAGTCTTGAAGAGCTCGGGCTTCGCATCGAAGCCCTCCTCCGCCGCAGCCGGGGTGACGCATACGAGCCCCGTCGCATCACCACCGGCGAACTCGTGATCGACGAAGATGCCCACCAGGTCTGGGTAGGCGACGAGCAGGTGATGCTGTCCCCCACCGAATATCGCCTCCTGCGCTACCTGACCCTGAATCGAGATCGGGTGCTCTCGAAGGATCAGATTCTTGACTACGTCTGGCAGTACGACTTCGGTGGCAACCCCGGAATAGTTGAGACATACATCGGTTACCTGCGCCGCAAGCTCGGTGGTCCCGTTGCGAATCGGATCGAAACCGTGCGCGGGTTCGGCTACGTGCTGCGCAGTCCTTCCCGAGCCTGAGGATGACCCTCCGCGCCCGCCTCGTCCTGGCCGTCACCGCCCTCCTCGTCGGAGTGATTGTGACATTCGGCTACGTGGCCGCGCAAAGCCATCGTCGAGTGTTGCTCGCCCAGATTGACCAGCGCCTCGAATCCGCTCTCGCCCAGGCGGCTCGCTTGCGACCCGGTGGTGGAGGAGCTGGAGGCGATCGGATCTTCGCCGAGCTGATCCTCGATCCAAGCGGTGACGTCGTTGCCAGTTCACCGTCGGGCATTCGTGGCGCTCTCGATCCACTTCCCGATATCAGCCGCCTCCCCGCTCTCCAACCCGGTGACAGACGGGTGCTAACCCTCCCGGCAGCCGGCGCGAATTTCGCCTTTCGGGCCGGGGTTCTCCGATCCCAACGAGGCTTCACTCTCATCGTGGCGCAGCCGTTGCGAGATGTGACGGCGGCCGGTGGGGCCTTGCAGCGACGACTCTTCGCGGCTGGAGTCGTGATCCTCATCGGCGGCGGTGCCGTGTTCTGGTTGACGCTCCGTAGGGGATTACGGCCAGTGGACGACATGATCGCTACGGCCGCGGCGATCGCCGATGGCGATCTCTCGCGCCGCGTTCCGGAGGCCGATTCCGAAACCGAGCTCGGAAAGTTAGGTAACGCCCTGAATCACATGCTGGCAAACATCGAGCAGGCCTTCGACGCAGAAACCAGAGCGAAGCTCCGTTTGAAGCAATTCGTCGCCGATGCCTCTCACGAGCTGCGTACCCCTATCGCCACCATCTCTGGGTACACCGAACTTCATCGCAAAGGCGCTCTCGACCCCGACCCCGGGACAGATCACGCCATGAGCCGTATCGAATCCGAGAGCAGGCGCATGAAACACCTGGTCGAGGATCTTCTTCTCCTCGCCCGCCTCGATCTTGACCAACCTCTCGAACGACAGCCGGTCGACCTTTCACGGATAGTGCATGACGCGGCGGCAGACAGCCGAGCGATCGATCCCCAAAGGCCAGTCGAGGAAGTGATAGGGGACGGTCTGCTGGTAGCGGGCGATCCAGAACGACTAACCCAGGTGGTAGCCAATCTGCTCCAGAATGCCCGCTCCCACACCCCGCCGGCTACTCCCATCCGAATCGAAGTGGGCAGGAGCAATGGGAACATCGAACTGGCCGTGAGCGATCGCGGGCCCGGCTTCCCCCCCGCCGCGTTGGCGTCAGTGTTCGATCGCTTCTTTCGCGCTGACGACTCTCGCTCCCGCAAGAGCGGCGGCTCGGGATTGGGCCTTGCCATCGTCGAGGCGATCGCCCGTGCCCATGGCGGAAGCGCCCACGCTGAGAATCTGCCAGAAGCCGGTGCCCGGGTGGTCGTCCGCCTCCCAGCTCTCGGCTGATTCCCAGGCCGTCGTCGGCCACCTCCCAGTTTGGCAACGCAGGCTTTGACCAGACGAAAGGAGTTGGAAATGCCAACCAGCACGAGGCTGCGCTCGACCGTGATGATCGGAGCGATCGCCGCCATCTTGGGACTGCTACTCGGGGCCACCATCCTCGGACCGGGCACGGCGGGTGCCCAGGAGACACCTGGCCCGACCGCCCCGGACCCGAGCGCCGAACCGCCTGCCCGCAAGACGGAATGGATCCGGGGCGCCCTCGAGGCGCTAGTGACGGACGGAACCATCTCGGAGGAACAAGCCGACGCGGTGGCCGCCCACCTGGCGAATCAATGGGACTTCTCTGGTCGTCGGCTCCGTCGCTTCCATGCCGGGCTGGATGTGGCTGCTGTCACCATTGGGATCACGGAGGCAAACCTGGTGGAGGCTCTGCGAGACGGACAAACCGTGGCTGAGGTAGCCGAGGCGAACGGTGTCGATGCTCAGGCGGTCATCGATGACCTTGTCGCCGAAGTGAACGCCCGGGTTGACGAAGCTGTCGACGATGGCCATCTCGACCCCGAACGAGCGGCCGAGATCAAGGCCAACGCGGTCGGGCGGATCACCGATTTCGTAGAGATTCGCTTTCCGAGGCACAGGCCGGCTCCCGCTGCCTGACCGGCTCTCGTGAACCCCCCTGCGGCGCGCCGAGAGCGCTTGGGGGAGGCGCGCCCCGGGAGGGGGGCAGGAGAGGCACTTAGTCAGACCAGGACCCGATCAACTCCTGCTTGAGCCGGGCGAGGCGTGGCGATAGCGATACGTGATAGACGTGGGGGTTGACCAACCGGCGCACACCGGGGTCGAGCCGTTCCAGGTCGGCGAGCCGCCGGGCTTGCGCAGCCAGGATCTCCTCATGGGGCGTTGGACGCCCCTCGAGCTGCACCGGCTCCCCCAGCTCCTCTAGCTCGCTGACCCGCTCGGCCCCCAACCGTCGCTTGGTGCCCGCTTGGCTGGGATGGTGAAGTTCCAAGGGCGGCGAGGGATTCTCGTCCGCCAGGGCCAGGAGATCCGCCGTTGCCAGGCCCCGCTCGTCATAGATCCGCCAGGCTCTTTTGGCACCGGGGGTGAGAACCTTGGCCGGGGTGTCCGAGAGCTTGATGGCCGGGACCCACTCCCCCCGATCCTCGATCGCCGCCAACTTGTAGACCCCGTCGAGATAGGGATCTCCCTGCGAAGTCGCCAGCCGCGACCCGACCCCGTAAACCAGACGTCGAACGATTGCATCGCCATCGGTCCCCAGCCGGTGGGACTCGTCGAGTATCTGCTCGATGATCTGGCGGATCGTGATCTCGTCGAGCTCACTTGACAGCACGATGACTGTGTCGCCGAACCCGGCCGCGTCCAACATGGCCGCGGAGCGCACCGCCAGATAGGCGAGGTCGCCCGAATCGAGGCGGATTCCCAGGGGCTTGTGTCCCCCGGCCGCCAGCTTTTCGAAAACGGCGATGGCGTTGGGCACACCTGACTCGAGGGTGTCGATGGTGTCGACCAGCAACAAGCAGTCGTCGGGGTAGACGTCGGCGTAGGCGGAAAAAGCACCGAGCTCGCCCATGCCGAGGGCCATAAAGGCCTGCACCATCGAATGAGCATGGGTACCTCGCGGCAGAAAGCCCAGCTCGTAGGAACGGCCCACCAAAGACGAGCCCGAGGCGCCCCCGATCAGTGCCGCCCTGACGACAGAGTGCGCTCCCGAGCCCTGGGCCCGGCGAGCACCGAACTCGAGCACGTTCCCACCCCGGGCCGCTTCCCAGAGACGCGAGGCCTTGGTAGCGATGAGCGTTTCGAAGTTGAGGTGGTTGAGCAGGGCGGTCTCGACGAGCTGGCAGAGGATCAGGGGACCCTCGACCACCGTCAGCGGCACGCCCGGGTGGACGACCCTTCCTTCGGGGATCGCCGTCAGCCGCAGCGCGGAGAAATCGGCGTGCTCTCCGAGCCAGTCGAGAAAGTCGGGCGAGAACATCTTGTCGCCGGTAGTCGTCGGGTGACCAGCGATGGGATCGATTTCGAAAGGATCGAAGTGGGCGCCTTTCAGCCAATCGAGGAACGTGCGGAGCCCGGCGGTGACCGCATATCCGGCCTGATGGGCTCCGTAGTCGGGATAGCTGCGAAAAAAGTGCTCGAAGCGAGCCGGACGTTCATGAAGGCCGGCCCGGAAATACACCTGGGCCATCGTCAACTGGTACTGATCGGTGAGCAGAACGTCAGAGGCCAAATCACGCATGCGCTATCTAACCTCGTTCCGTGCCTCACTACCTCTTCCAAGAGAACCAAGCCCTCGTCATCGTGGATTGCCAAAACGACTTCGCCGATCCCAACGGGAGTCTCTATGTCAAGGGCGGGGAGGAGATCGCGGTGGCCATCAACGAAATTGTGATCGAGGCGGGACGCAGAGGGGTGCCGGTGTTCTACACCCAGGACTGGCACCCCGACTCCACTCCCCATTTCGAAAAGGACGGAGGTATCTGGCCCGTGCATTGCGTCATGGGAACGTGGGGAGCTGAGATCCACCCCGCACTGGCGGTAGAAGGGCCGGTGGTCCGCAAGGGCGCCAATGGCGAGGATGGATATTCGGGCTTCACGATGCGGGATCCAGAGAGCGGTGAGGAGCAGCCAACTGAGCTGGCAGCCCTGCTCACCAAGGCAAGTCCGTCCGAGTTGGTCGTGTGCGGGCTGGCTCTCGACTATTGCGTGAAGGCCACTGCCCTGGACGGGTTGCGCCTCGGCTGGAAAGTATCGGTGCCTTTGGCCCTCACGGCTGCTGTCGGCCTCAACCCCGGTGACGGCGACAGGTCAATCACCGAGCTGAATGCCGCAGGAGCCAACGTCGTTTAGCGGACCGCTGATCCACCCGGCCTCGTAAGATCGCGTGGCCGGTCGACACGGAACTCACGATCGACCGGCCACGCTGGCCGACAAGCTCCGGCGGGCGTTGGGGACCGTCCCGGCCCGCCGGAACTCTGGCGTTCTTGTTACTTGACACTCCTCACCAATGACTGCATCCCCTCCAGGTTCTGGATTCCGGAGAGTGTCTCGAGAAACGGATAGTCGACGGAGCTTTCTCGATAGACCTCGAAGATTCCCGAGTCGAAAAGAATCACGTAGGGCTTCTCGGCGGCGATGACTTCCTCCATGCTCCATAGGAGGTCGTAGGCCTCGGCCGCATCGCGGGTGGAGTTGTAGCGATCAAGCAACCGCTCGAAATTTGCGTCATTGAAGCCGGTGGCGTTGTTGCCTCCGGTGGTGATGGTGTCATGTCGCGCCGACCAGAAGGCTTCGTGGTGAGTGGGCCAGGCCGGGCTTCCCAGCGTCCAGCCGAGGATGAACATGTCGAAGTCGAGTTCCCCCTCTGAGTTGGGGACGTACACGCGAGAGATCAGGGTGTCGAAGTCAGTCGGGTTGGCCTCGGCTTGGAAACCGAGTTGCTCGAGCCACGTTTCCATCCAGACTGCGTAGGTGGCACGCAACGGGTCGTAACCGGGACCGGGGGCGAGGATTTCGAGGGTGGGCACAGCTCGACCCTCGTAAGAAATCCCCGAGCCCGGTAAGACGCCGTGGCCCTCGGCGTCCATCATTGGCTCTACCTTCCATGTGAATCCCGCCGACTCCAAGAGGTGGAGAGCCTGGGCCAGCCTTTCTTCGGTGGTCTTGCCGACATATGCGGACGCAATCTCGTCCGCCACGTCCTGGTTGAACCACCTCTGGTTCCCCCTCGGAATCGATGCATACATGGGAATGGCCGCTCCCTGGAGGACGCTCTCCGCCATGAACTCCTTGTCGATCATGAGCGCCAAGGCGTCGCGAAACTCCGGAATGCTCATCGGAAAACGTCTCAGGTTGAACGCCAGGTACCGGAAGCCATTGGTCCCATTGGTGATTGCGGCCAGGTTGGGGTCGCGGGCGAGTTCTCCCGCAAGACCGCGCGGCAATCCCAGCGGATTCAAGATGTAGTCGATCTCACCGGCCCGCAGGGCCAGCGCGGCAGCCGCTTGGCTTTGATAGATGCTGAAGAAGGTGTCGCTGACGAAGGGGCCGTTGTCAAAGGCGAGCCCTCCCGATTCGACGCCCTTCGATCTTCCGTAATACGAGAGGTTGGCGATCGAGTGGGCGAAGGCCCCAGCTTCTAATTCATCGAAGATCATCGGTCCACCCGAGGGATCTCCCCTGCCGGAAGTCTGGTAGAGAGCGGCGACTGGGTCGCGGGTGGCCGAAGCGCTGACAACTGCTGCCTCCCAGAAGTGGGCGGGCATGATCGGAGCTACCCCAACACTGTGGGGCCAGACGGCGAGGCCCGGTGCCCGATTGAAATCGAACCGGACGGCGTGATCACCGATAGCTTCGACGTTGGTGAGACCGATCTGATCGGGGTCGCCGGGGTCGGGAAGCGGATAGCCCTGAAGCCAATTACCCCCCAGCCCGAGGTCGCGCACCGTCTCGAAGGTAAAGACGACATCGGCCGACGTGATCGGCGCCCCGTCGCTCCAAGTGGCGTCCCTTCGCATCGGTACTGTCACTGCCCAGCCCGACGGACTCTCGATCGCTCTGGGGATGGCGGTCGTGGCGGCTAGGTCCGATTCCAATTCGACCCCCGGATAGTTCACGGTGAAGAGCGCCGGCTTCGTCGGAGCCAGGACATAGGTGTTCCACACGCTGGCGTCGGTGTCCTGGGCAGCCCAGAAATTGTCGGTGGTGGTCTCGCCCAGTAAGCCGATCTTGTAGCTCGAGAGCGGGTCGTCGACCTCAGGTGGGCTGAATTCTCCCAACCCCGGTGTCGCCTCGTAGATCGTCCGCTGACAGCCCGCGCCCAAGAGCAGGAAGACGATGGCTGCGAGCAGGAATCGGGATGTCGTCATCAGTCTCCAAGAACTCGGGGAGACGCTGGTCCCGGTGCGCTCGGCCTTTTATGCCTCCGAGTGGCCGTTGCATTTCATGGGATTACATAGCCACCAATGGCTGCACCCAGGCGGTGCCACTTGGATCCACTACTCGCGCCCTTAACGAAGAGGCGCTCCTCAATCGGCAGAAGCCGATCTCCCCTTCGACCCGTTCGACCACTTCGCCGTCGGCGATGAACTCGATAAGCGAGGCGCCGTAGGTGACGATTCGAAGGCTCTCTCCCGATCGAACTTCGATCTGAGACAGCTCTGGACCATTGGAGGCATAGAAACGACCGGCGGCCAGGGAGGCGGTCAAAGCCGCCGAGGTTTTTTCCTCGGCTTCTACCACCACCCACCCCCGGCCGGGATTCGAGAACTCCGTGCCCCACTCCTGGAAGTAGTGGGCGTCATCGACCGCCAGCCCAAACACGCGTTGGCCTTGCAGGAGCAACAGGTCCCAGACGGTGTCCATCGACGGCAGGTCGTCGGTGCCATCGTTGTAGGAGAGAGGGTGGCCGTTATAGACCTCGAAAAACTGCAGTTGGCGGAGGGCAGCGAGATCCTTCCATCCCACCGATGACCAGAAGTTGGGGTGGTTGACCGAGGCCATCCCGCCGTTTTCGACGATCCGATCGACCAAGCCCTGGAGGACGCCTGGGACCGATTCCCCTCCCACGTCTCCGAGCGACGAGCTGGTTCCATAGCCATTGACGTGGAGGGCATATGTGCGCTCGTCGTCTTGCCACCAGCTCGTCAACTCCTCCCCTGGAATGAGGTGAAGGCGTCGTCCCTCGTCCAAAAGCTCGGACTGCAGAAAGACCGGATCGAAGCGGACGTTGTGGTCGGAAATGCAGAGGAAGTCGTAGCCGGCGTCGTCGTACCACCGCGCCACTACCCCCGGGGGACTATCCCCATCGGAGAGCGAGGTGTGGGTGTGCAAGTTGCCCTTGAACCAAGGCATCCGGACCGATTCTCGCGGGCCTGTGAGCTTCGTCCCCGCCCTGGGTAATCTCAATTGGGGCGAGAATCCCGTTAGGAACTATGAAATGATCTTTGCATACATTGATCCCGGAACCGGGAGCTTGCTGCTCCAGGCCATCCTCGGCGGAATCGCCGGACTGGCCGTGTTCTTCAAGACCACAGGTCGGCGACTGTTTCGTCGCCACAAGAACACACCGGTCGAAGCGGAAACCACCGACGCCTAAGGGTGGACAAGCCCGGTTCGGGTGACGCCTGGTTTGATACGGGCTCCTTTCGTGACCCCGCCAGTCGTGTGCGTTGGCGGGGAGACCAAGTCGAGCGCGTCCTCAGTCCCCAGGGCCTCGCCGATTGGAAGGCGCTTTCGGAAAGCGGGCTTTTAGAGGCGGAGCACGGGCGCCTGATTCTCACGGAGCCCGACGTCGACGATGCCTTGCTCCGGCACGAGCGGATTCCCATCTGGACCTATCCGTATGAGTGGAGCTTCGGCATGCTCAAGGCCGCAGCTCTACTGCAACTCGAGCTAATCGAGTCCGCTCTCGATCGCGGACTCACTTTGAAAGACGCCACTCCCTACAACATCCAGTTCCGGGGGGTAGACCCGGTGTTTGTCGACATCGGCTCGTTTCGGCCCTACGAGCAGGGAGAGCCCTGGCTCGGCTACGGGCAGTTCTGCAGGCTCTTCCTCTATCCGCTCATGGTGCAGGCCCACGCCGGGATACCGTTCCGTCCGCTCCTGCGCGGGTCCCTCGATGGCATCGATCCCGATGTCGCCCGGGCGATGCTGCGCGGCCATCGCTTCAAATCGGGTGTATTGCTCGATGTGGTGATGCAGGCTCGCGCCCAGCGAAAGACGGCGGGAAGAGACGTCCGCCAGGAGCTCTCGGAGGCCGGCTTCCGGCCGGAGATGATCAAGGCCAACCTGACTCGCCTCCATCGCATCGTCGCCGGTCTCGATTGGGACCCAGTCGGGAGCACCTGGTCCGATTACAGCGAGTGCGCTCACGTCGGTACCCAACGAGAACCCAAGGCCGACTTCGTCCGCCAGATTGCAGGCCAGAAGCAAAGAAGTGTCACCTGGGACCTGGGGGCCAATGACGGATATTTCTCTCGGCTCGCGGCCCCCCATAGCTCTTGGGTCGTGGCCGCCGACGCCGATGAGCTCGTCATCGATCGGCTATTCCGAGGTCTGCTGAGATCGGAGACGAAGAATGTGCTCCCAATGGTCTTCGACCTCTCCGACCCTTCTCCGGGGCTGGGATGGCGGGGAAGAGAACGCAAACGGCTCGACGAACGGGGTCGACCTGATCTCGTGCTCCTGTTGGCTGTCGTCCATCACCTGGTCGTCAGCGGCAACCTCCCGCTGACCGAAGTCATCGATTGGCTGCGATCACTGTCGTCGGAAGTGGTCTTCGAGTGGGTGCCGCCCACCGATCCCATGGCTCGAAAGCTGGCCCTCAACAAGCGAGCCGGCGAGATCCACGTCGACTATGACGAGTCGACCTTGCGCCGAGCAATCGACCAACGCTTCGACATCGCCACAGAATCAGCGCTCGAAGGGCGCATCCTTTTTCATCTCGTCCCGCGGTGACGAACCGACTCACCCGCACATCTGCGCTCATCACCCTGGCGACGATGGGAGTGGCGTGGCCGGTGCTCGACATCCTCGGCCGCAACGCCGAATTTTTCGTCGCCCGCGGCTCGGGACGGCTTGAAATCGTGTTGCTGGTACTCGCCATCGGATTCGGAGTCGCCGCCGTAGCCGCCCTGCCGGGGCTGATTCCATCCCGGGCCGGAACCGCAATTTCGACCGCCGAGGGCGTTGTTCTTGCCACCGTGCTTGGCTATCTCCTTTTTCGCCGGCTCGGGCTCGCTCCCGGAGTGGAGGAAACTCTGGCGGTTGGGTTCGGGGCGGGAGCTGTGGCGGCTGTTCACCGCAGCGCAGCCGCCCAAAGCCTGGTCCGGCTGCTCGCCTTCAGTCCCTTGATAGTCATTCCCTACTTCTTGCTCGCTACTCCCTCGGGCGGCATCGTGACCGATCGGGGGGTGCCGATCGCCTCGGCGGTCGAACCGCAACGGCGGCCTCCGATCGTCTTTCTCATCTTCGACGAGTTTCCCCTCGCCTCCCTGATCGACCCCGAAGGCAACCTCCGTCGCGATCGCTACCCGAACTTCGCCGCGCTGGCCGACGACGGCACTTGGTTTCGCAATGCCATGACCGTTCAGCAGCAGACGGAGCATTCGGTTCCGGCGATTCTCACCGGGATCAACCCCGACACCAGCCTCAATCCGTACGCCGGCCAATATCCCGGCAGCCTCTTCACCGCTCTTTCCTCGGCCTATCGAATGGAAATACAGGAGACGATGACCCGACTTTGTCCGGTCACCGTGTGCGAACGAGTACCAGACCTCGAGTCGCGCGGCGTCGAGCCGCTGATCCGCGATGTCGGAGTAATCGCCGGACACACCCTGCTCCCTCCATGGGCCACCACCCGGCTTCCCCTCATCGACCGCAACTGGGGCAACTTTGGCCAAGCCACCGAGGACTTCAACGCCATCGAAGCCTTCAACGACGCTCGCCGTGACGATCCCCGCGACACGATCGAACAACTGATTACCGACATCGAGGAAAACTCTTCAGCGCGGCCGACCTTCTTCTTCGCTCATGAACTTCTCCCCCACAATCCGTGGCAATTCCTACCCACCGGGCAGAGGTATCTCCTCGACTCGGAACGATTGCCGGGGAGCGCCTCGACGGGGTGGGGACCCAACGACTGGCTCTCTGCTCAGGCTTTGCAGCGTCATCTATTGCAGGTGCAATACGTCGACCGTGCCGTCGGAGAAATCATGAATGCCATGCGGGAATCCGGCATCTACGAGGAGAGCCTCCTGGTGGTGGTGGCCGATCACGGGATCGCGTTGCGGCCCAACATCGAGCACTGGCGCAAGATCACTCCGGAGACGATCGGGGAGGTGGCGGCGGTGCCGCTATTCATCAAGCCCCCGGCAGACTCGGCGGCCGCCGCGCAGGCCGGCCAAATCGACGACCGACGCGCCCACACCACCGACATCGCTCCCACCGTGGCCGATTTGCTGGGCTTCGCTCTGCCCTGGACTGCCGATGGCGTATCCCTCTTTGGCCCCGATCCCCACCGAACCGAGACCACGACGACGGGCCCGAGTTCGTCCGCCACGTTCGGAGTCGGAGGAGACGAGGTGTTGGCGGTGGCCGCGCGAAACGCCGCGTGGTTCCCTAGCGGCGATCCTTACGAATTAAGGCCCCCTGAATCCCCCGACCTGGTCGGAGATCCCATCTCCGAATTGACCCCTACCAACGACCAGATCCGGATCAGCATTGATCGCCGCCAGGCCTACGAGGACGTCGATCCCGACGGCGACCGGGTGCCGGCGCGGATCACCGGTCGAGTTTTGGGGTTGCCCGAGGGAGAGGAGACGCTCGTGGCTGTGGCGATCAATGGTGTGATCGAAGCGGTGGTTCGCTCCTATCACGATCGGGGACGGAGCGGCTTCCAGGCGATGGTCCCTCCCGACCGGTTCCGCCCCGGGGACAACACCGTCGAAGCGATGGCCTTCGATCCCTAAATGTGCGAGGGTGGCCCTGCCGATAGGTGGGAGCTGCAGAGAATCAAATCAGGGACTGCAGTGCCGGCTCGAGGTCCGGCTGTTTGAACTCATAGCCGGAGGCATGCACAGCCGCCGGGATCATGTGGCGTGACTCGAGTAATTCTCCAGAGAAGCCGCCCAGCACCGCTCGGACCGCGAACGCCGGAGCCGGAAAAAACCCGGGGCGATGGAGAACCCGAGCCAGGGTCTTCGCCCAATCGCTTTGGCGACGGGCATCGGGTGCGGAGAGGTTGAAAGGGCCGCTCAACTCGTTTTCGAGGGCATAAATCATGAAGGCGATGACGTCGTCGAGGTGGATCCAGGACCACCACTGACGACCGCCAGCAACTGGTCCGAGAATTCCCAAATTGCCCACAAGCAGGAGGCGCTTCCAAGCGGGACCATGGGGGCCGAGGACGATCCCGCCCCGTGTGCGGGAGACTTTCATCCCGAGCCGCTCCGCGCCCATGGCGGCTACCTCCCAGTCGCGAATGATCGCCGGGATGAATCCCTCACCGGCCACAGCATCCTCGGTAAGAGTCTCGTCGCCCCGGTCGCCGTAGTAGCCGCTCGTGCTCATCGAGACCATCACTCGTGGTGGCGCCTCGAGCTCTGACATCCCCTCGACCAGGCGATTGGTGAGGCCCACCCGCGATTCGCGCAGGCGACGTTTCTTGGCCTCCGTCCACCGCCCGTTGGCAGGCTCGCCCGCAAGGTTGACGACCGCGTCGACTCCTTCCCAGGCCTCTCGTGGCGGGGGACCAGCGCGGGGATCCCATTCCAGGCTTGCCGCCGACGTCGGCCGGCGACCGCCGGGGCGACTGAGGATCACCGGCGCATGGCCGTGATCCTGGAGCGACCTGACCAGGGCCGATCCGATGAACCCGGTTCCCCCGGTGACGAGAACCCTCACGGCCGAATCATTCCTACGTAAAAACCCCCGGCCAAATCATCCAATCTTGGAGGGCGCGATCCTAAGCAAGAATGGTCAGGTGCGAGCCAGGTTCGGATTCGGGGCGATCCTGGCCGTGGTCATGGGGGTGGCGACGTTCGCCCTCACGGTATTCGGCGTCCTCACCAGTCAGCTCATAACTGAGTTCGGCATCGCCCGATGGCAGGTCGGGGCGTTGGTGACCGCATCATCCGCCGCCGGGGCGATCCTCTCCCCGACCATCGGTCGCCTCACCGACCGTTTCGGGGCTCGACGCTCGACGCTCGCCAATCTCGGCCTGGGCACACTCGCCCTCGCCGCCCTGGCCGTTGCTCCCACCTTTGCGCTCCTTGTCGTTGCCGCCCTCGTTACGGGAGTAGCCCAGGGCATGGCAAACCCCGCCACTAACAAACTGATCTCGCTTCACGTGCCCGCCGGGAGCCGCGGTCTTATCACCGGGATCAAGCAGTCGGGCGTCCAGGTGGGAACGGTGGTCGGGGGCTTGGCTCTTCCGCTCTTTGCCCTCGCCTGGGGTTGGCGATGGGCGGTGGCGATCTTTGCCGGCTTGGCCGCGATTGGGCTGCTCGCGGCATTCGTGATCGTCCCTCGTGATCCCGGGAGAGGGACGCACGAAGTCGTTGACCAGAGGGGGGTCCCGACCGGGATTATCCGCCTCGCCGCCTATGGCTTCTTGCTCGGGGCCGGCGGATCAGCCCTCTTCACCTACACCGCCCTCTACGGACAGGAGACCCTCGGCTACTCGCCCGCCGCCGCCGGAGCGGCCGTCGCCCTCATGGGCGTGGTCGGGGTGGTGTCGCGCATCGCCTGGAGCCACGCCGCCGAACGCGGGCATCGGTACAGAGGATCTCTGGTCTGGTTGGCGGCGCTCTCCGCCGTCGCTGCCTTGCTCATGGCGGCGTCAGTGGCTTTTCCCCCCCTGGTTTGGTTAGCGGCCGCGACCACCGGGCTCTCGGCCAGTGCTTGGAACTCCGTAGGAATGCTGGCGATCATCTTCATGGTCCCGGCCGCCACTGCCGGCCGGGCGTCGGGAGTGGTGCTTTTCGGGTTTCTGGCCGGCTTGGGGTTGGGGGCGCCGATCTTCGGATGGTCTGTCGACGCCCTCGGCACCTATCTGCCCGGTTGGTTGGCAGCGGCGGCGCTGTTCGCCATCGGCTGGTTCGTTGCGCTTTCGCTACCGCGCGCCAACACCTAGCGCAGTGCCTGCCGCACCCGGGGTGCGACCTCCTTGCCGAAGAGCTCGATCGAGCTCAAGACCAGATCATGGGGCATGGTCCCGACACTGATGTGGAGCATGAAGCGAACGATGCCCAGCACCTTCGCCCAGCGAACGATTTTCTCGGCCACCGTCTCCGGGTCTCCAATCACCAGGGAACCGGCCGGACCCCGCATCCCTTCGAACTGAATGCGGGTCATCGGCGACCATCCACGTTCCCGCCCTAGCTGCGTCATCACCCCGGCGTATGGGGGATAGAACTCCTCGGCAGCCTGTTCGCTGGTGGCAGCGACATAACCGTGGGCGTGAACGGCCAGTGGCACCGTCGCGGGATCAAAGCCGGCTTCGCTCAGTGCCCGGCGGTGTATGTCCCCGAGAACCGAAAAGCGGTCCGGGATCCCACCGATGATGGCCAGGGCCACGGGCAGGCCCCGGAGCCCGGCCCGCACCATCGATTCCGGGCTGCCACCGACTCCCACCCAGATCGGCAATGGGTCCTGCTGGGGACGGGGGTAGATGGCCTGATCGGTCAGGGGCGGCCGAAACTTTCCCGACCAGGTCACCCGCTCGTTGTCGCGTACGGCTATGAGTAAGTCGAGTTTCTCGGCAAACAGCTCGTCGTAATCGGCCAGGTCGTAGCCGAACAAGGGAAAGGATTCGATGAAGGAACCACGCCCGACCAGCAACTCGGCCCTCCCCGCTGACAGGAGGTCGAGCGTGGCGAATTGCTGGAAGACCCGCACCGGATCGTCGGAGGAAAGAATGACGACCGCCGGAGCCAGCCGGATTCGCTCGGTTCGGGCGGCGATCGCGGCCAGCACCACCGCCGGGACCGAGGAGGCAAAGTCGGGTCGGTGGTGCTCGCCGACGCCAAAGACATCGAGTCCCACTGCTTCGCACAGCTCGGCTTCCGCGACGACCTGACGTAGTCGTTCCCCATGGCTGCGAACCTCTCCCGTAACCGGATCCGGCGTGGTCTCGGCAAATGTGGTGATCCCTAGTTCCATCCCCCACACTTACCCGCAATATGGGACCGACACAAACTGCGGTCGACGTTCGTATGCGGACTGAGCGGGAACCTAGTTGTAGAGGCCCCCGTCTGAATCAGAGCCCTGATTGCTTCCCGGATCTTCATCAGAGGGACCCGGATTGTCACCGCAAGCGCCCAACCCCACAACCAGCAAGAGAACCGTTATCCAATGCTTTGCCTTCTTCACGAGCTCGCCTCCTCAATCGGCGATAGGTCTCCAACACCTCGTACCCCCGGTCCATACGGGGAAAACGGGTCGCCTCAGGCGATGAATTCCGCCGGGTTCTCCTGGAACGTACGAAGGCATCCCGCTGCACAGAAAAAGTAGGTCACGCCGTTGTATTCCGTCTTGAAACGGGCCGTCTCGACATCAACGGTCATCTCGCAAACCGGATCGATCGCTTCCTTCATCCGCTTACCTCCACTCGTATCTGTCGACAATCCTGTCCAGTATGGCAATCGCCCGGCCTTGGCGGTCGTCCGTTCGACAGCCGGGTCTGGAACGATGATGATGCGACGATGAGTCGGTTCTTTCCTTACGACTTCGACCGGAGGTTCCGCCTGGTCTGGCGTTTGTTCGGAGTCGATCCCGAAGTCGATGGCGTCACCCTCACCGACGACGGCCGCCTCGGCGCCACCTTCGGACGCTTTCGGGTTGACACCCCATTGGCCAATATCGCCGATGTCACCAACACCGGGCCTTATCGCTGGTGGAAGTCCGTCGGGCTCCGGGGATCGGGCGCCGACACCGGGATCACTTTCGGCACCACGAATCGAGTGGGTGCGTGCATCCTGTTCAAAGAGCCGATCCCTCAGGTCGTGCCGCCGAGACCCAGTCATGCCGGGCTCACGGTCACTGTCGCCGAACCTGACGCGTTGGTCAACGCGGTGAAGGGCACCAAAGATGCCTGAGTTCTTCGACGTCGGCGACGTTGGGTTTGGCGAGGATGGCGACCTCTCCTATCGGGTCTATGAACCGGATCGCTTGGTGCTCGGCAAGCGGATGGAGGATCAACTGCGGATCGCCGTCTGCTACTGGCATTCGTTCAACTGGCCTGGAAGCGACGTCTTCGGCATGGGGACCTTCGACCGGCCGTGGCTCGAGCCAACAGCAACCGATCCGATGGCCGCAGCCCGCCAAAAGATGGACGCCGCCTTCGAATTCTTCAGCAAACTCGGCGTTCCCTTCTTCTGCTTCCACGACGTGGACATCGCCCCGGCGGGAGCAACCTTTTCAGATTCGGCTCGGAACCTGGACGACATGGTCACCTACGCCGAGAAGAAAATGGCAGAGACGGGCAAGAGGGTCCTTTGGGGCACCGCCAACCTCTTCTCGCATCCCCGCTACGCCGCCGGCGCCGCCACCAATCCCGACCCCGACGTCTTCGCCTACGCCGCCGCTCAGGTGAAACACGCCCTAGAGGCGACCCATCGCCTCGGCGGCGCCAACTATGTCCTCTGGGGGGGCCGCGAGGGTTACGAGACCCTGCTCAACACCGACCTTCGACGCGAGGCACAGCAGCTGGCCCGGTTCCTTCACCTGGTGGCCGAGCACAAGCACAAGATCGGCTTCGAGGGCACGCTCCTCATTGAGCCCAAGCCCGCCGAACCGACCAAGCATCAGTACGACTACGACTGCCAGTCCGTCCACGGATTCCTCGAGCGGTTCGACCTGGTCGACGAGTACCGGGTCAACATCGAAGCCAATCACGCCACCCTGGCGGGCCACAGCTTCCACCACGAAGTGGCCTATTCGGTGTCGAACGGCATCTTCGGCTCGATCGATGCCAACCGGGGCGATTATCAGAACGGATGGGACACCGATCAGTTCCCCAATTCCGTCGACGAGCTCTGCCTGGTTCTCTACGAGATACTCCGCGGGGGCGGGTTCACAACCGGCGGGTTTAACTTCGACACCAAGTTGCGCCGGCAATCGCTGGACCGCAATGATCTCTTTCACGGCCATGTCGGTGGAATCGACACGCTGGCGCGGGCTTTGCTGGTGGCAGCGGAGCTTGTCGAACGTGAGACCATCGCCGTTCCCCTCAACCGGCGTTATGCCGGCTGGGAGAACGGGGTCGGTGCCGGCATCCTCTCGGGCGCGGAGACCCTCGACTCACTCGAGGCGCGGGTCATGGCAGGTGAGATCGATCCGCGCCCGGTCTCGGGCCGTCAGGAGCTACTGGAGAACCGGGTCAACCGGGTCATTTGGTCGAGTCGCTGACCCTGGGGCCGTACCGGTTGGCGGCTGCGACCGAGTTCGGCCCCCGAGTCACCAGCCTGCGCCGGCATGATTCGCCCGATTTCTTCGTTCGCCTCGACCCCGCGGTGGCGCTGAGACAACCTGATGGACAGGTCTATCGGCTGCGGGGTGGTCATCGCCTCTGGGTGGGTCCGGAGATCCCCGAAGTGACCTACTCCCCCGACGACCACGGATGCGAGGTCGTTGCCACCGGGGACTCAGTGAGGATCTCAGCGCCAGCGGACGGTGCCGGCCTTGAGAAATCGATAAACCTGAGGCTCGACGAGGAGCGGCTGGCGGTCGACCATCGGCTGACGAATGCAGGGCACACGTCGATCGAGGTCGCCCCATGGGCCATAACCCAGCTCCCCCTCGGGGGAATCGCGACCTTGCCCTTGGAACAATCGGAATCGGGATTGCAGGCGGATCGCAGCCTGGTCTTGTGGCCTTACAGCCGACCCGATGACGCCCGAATCAAGTTTGGTGCCGACAGCGTCGAGATTCGGGGAGAGGCGGGGTCAGAGTTGAAACTCGGGTCCGGCCCGAGAGCCGGTTGGCTTCAATATCAGATGGAGGGATGGCTCTTCCGCAAGCGAGCAACTCGAACACCGGATGGGGCCATTCCCGACCGGGGAGCCACCTGCCAGGTCTACGTCAAAGACGCGTTTGTCGAATTGGAAACCCTCGGGCCGCTCACCCTCCTCGAGCCGGGGGCTTACGTCGAACACCATGAGGTCTGGGAGATCCTTCCCGCCTAAGGAAGGTACCTAGGTGTGGAGCTCCTCTAGCTCTGACTTGCTGATTTGGCCGGGGAGCTTGCCCATGATGATCATTCCCAGAACATCGTCTTTGGTGACTTCTTCCTTGTTCACCGTTCCCACGAGCTTTCCGGTCAGCATGACGCTGATCCGATCGGAGAGATCAAAAACATCGTGGATGTCATGGCTGATCAAGAAGATCCCCAGGCCTTCTTCCTTGAGCTGGCGGATGAGACCGCCGACCTGAGCGGTTTCTGCTGGACCCAGTGCCGCGGTGGGCTCGTCCATGATCAGGATGCGGGCGTTGAAGTGGACTGCCCGGCCGATGGCCACCGACTGCCGTTGACCGCCCGAGAGCGATCTCACCGCCGCCTTGAAGTTTCGAAACTTGGGATTCAGTCGAGCCATCACCTTGCGCGTGGCGGCCTCCATGGCCGAATCGTCAAGTGACCCAAATCGTGTTCTCAGCTCCCGCCCCAGGAAGACATTGCCGGGAGCATCGATGTTGTCCGCCAAGGCAAGCGTCTGGTAGATCGTCTCGATACCCAAGCGCTTGGCATCGATTGGAGAGGTAATCGTGACCGGGTTGCCATCGACGAATATCTCTCCCGAGTCGGCCGGGTGGGCACCCGAGAGAGTTTTGATCAGGGTCGACTTGCCGGCACCGTTGCCGCCCACGAGCGCCACGACCTCACCGGGGAAGAGATCGACTGTCACCCCATCGACGGCATGGACACCACCAAAGGCAACTCGGATGTCTCTCAACTCCACGAGCGGTGTCCGCTCGGTCATCGGGTCACCCTTCTCCGATAGAAGGTATCGATCCCTACCGCGATCACCAGGACCACTCCCACCACGATGTCCTGGAGCGGAGCGTCGACACCCATCAGCACCATGCCCGACTGCAGGGATTGCATCACCAATGCCCCGAGAACAGCTCCGGAGATCGTCCCGATCCCGCCCGCCAGCGAAGTTCCCCCAATGACGGCGGCGGCAATCACGTAGAGCTCGGTGAGCGTCCCCAGGCCACTAGTGGCAGCGTTCAAACGGGCGGTTTGCACGGCGGCCCCGATTGCCACTAGCACTCCCATGAGGACGTAGGTCTTGAGGACCGTCCACCGGGTCTTGATCCCGCCCAGCTCGGCCGCCTCCGGGTTGCCACCGATAGCGAATACGTAACGACCGAATCTTCGTTGTGTGGCGATGACCGTCATCACCAACGCCACTCCGATCGCGATCAGGACCGGGTTGGCAATGCCGAGGGCGATACCACCGGGAGGAACCGCGATCCCCCTTTCCGCCGCGTACTGCTCGGCGAGCGCCGGGGGCATCGGATAACTGTTGATGACTGCGACTGCGCCTAAAACCAATAGAGAGCCGACCACGGCCAGGGTGACCTCCGCCCACACCGGACGAAGACGAAAACCAAACTTTCGTCTTTGCCGGCGGCCGCTCAGCAGGAAAAAGATGATTCCCAGGCAGGCGACAACCCCCACTGCCCAGCTCGCCGGTCCACCGATTCTCCCCCTCGACCCGCCGCCCAGAAGCTGGAAATTCGAGTCCATCGGCGCAATCGTTCGACCGCTCGCCAGGGCCCAGGCCACCCCCCGCCATACCAGGAGGCCGCCCAGGGTGACGATGAAGGAAGGCACTCCCACGTAGGAGATGATGAAGCCCTGGAAGCCACCGATCAGGGCACCGAGGATCAAACCCGCCACCAGGGTGATGATCCACGTGGCCCAATGGTCAAAACCGATCAGGCCGGGGAGGATCTCGGCCTGCAGGAGACCCATAGCCATCCCCAGCGTGGCGAGCACCGATCCCACCGATAGGTCGATGTTGCGGGAGACGATGATCAGCACCATCCCCGTGGCCATGATGGCGACGGCGGCGGTCTGGACCGACAGGTTCCACAAGTTGCGGGCGCTGAGGAACGTTCCTCCGGAAAGAATGTGGAATCCGATCCAGATCACGATCAAGGCCGCAATCATCCCGAGCAGGCGGGTGTCGATCTCGAGAGCGCCCAAAACGGAGCCGATGGAGCGCTTCGGCGGCGTGGTTGTTTGTTCTGGAGAACTGACGACGACGTCAGTCATCGAAGAATCACCTCCCGCTAAAGACTAAGCGCCGCGCCCACCCGAAGGTGAGCGCGGCACTTGAGTATCTAGGTTGGTTCTACTGCCTAGGGGCAGACCGCCACTGCTCCGGCGGTAACGCCCTGGCAGAGTTGGTCGACAGTGATCCACTCTGCGTCAACCACCACGTCGAGGTTTTCCTGAGTGATGGCGATGGGCGTGAGAAGGATCGAAGTCATCGAGTTGCCGCCCGGAGAGTCGAACTGCACGACTCCGGCGACGTCTTCGATGGCCGCTCCCTGCGCCAACTGAATCGCAGCCTCACCAGCAGCCCTTCCCAGCTCACGGGCGTCTTTCCATACCGACACCGACTGGGTGCCGAGGGCAACCCGGTTCAGAGCGGCCAGATCACCGTCCTGGCCCGAAACCGGCACGGTGCCGGCCAGACCCTGAGCCTCGAGGGCCGCCACCACTCCACCAGCCATACCGTCGTTCTCGGAGAGAACGGCGTCAATGGCGTTGTTCTCCTGGGTCAGGCACTGCTCCATATTGGTCTGGGCGATGGCCGGGTCCCAGTTGTCGGTGTACGTCTCGCAGGCGACATTGATCGCACCCGAAGACTCGGCATCGCCGATTACCTGCGTATAACCCTCACGCAAGAAGTCGGCATTGGCATCCGCCTGATTGCCCTTGATGATGGCGTAGTTGCCTTCCGGCACCAGCTCGTAGATGACCTCAGCCTGGAGCCGTCCGACGCCAACGTTGTCGAAGGTGATGTAGAGAGCTCCCGGGTTCTCGATCAAGCGGTCGTATGCGATCACCGGCACTCCCTGTTCGAGGGCACTGGCTACGGCCGGCAAGATCGCCTCTCCGTCCTGGGCGAGGATGATCAACACGTCCGCTCCCTGGGCCATCAGGTTCTCGACGTCAGCGAGTTGCTGCTCAGCCGACGACCCGGCGTCGGCAGAGATGTAGGTCGCCCCCGCCTCTTCGAGAGCGGCAACGATGTTCGGCTCGTCCGACTTGGCCCAACGCTCCTCGTTGTAGTTGTTCCAGGAGACCCCCACGATGATCTCGTCGTCGTCACCCGGGGGTGAGGTTGTGGCCGCCCCGCCCGCGTCTGCGGTGGTCTCCGTTGGGGCCGCGGTGGTTGCTGCCGGCTCTTCGCCGGCGGTGGTGGCGGATGTACCTCCTCCACAGGCGGCGATCAACATGGCGAGAATCGCCAGGATCGCCAGGTGGTGGCGTTTAGACATTGATTTGCTCCTCCGTCTCAGGTCCCGGTCCGGGACCGGCGAACACTAGCGAGAGGCGTCGTCGACGATGCGTTCGAGAACCTCGAGATTTCTCACCGCGTCGATCGGGTCGGTCGGGACAGGCCCGCCGCTGCGGACCGCTGCCGCGAAGGCATCGGCCTGGACGCCGTATTGATCGCTGGTAGGAATCTCGACCACCTTCACTCCTGGATCCACCGGTGGCCTCCCCCCGGCGAAGATGGCGATGCGGTTTGGTCGATCGGGAGGGATGTTGAAGGGAATCTCGATCCGGAGACGTCCCTCGGATCCGACCAGATCAACCCGCTGATGGGGCTCGAGCATGGTGGACACGGTGAAAGTGGCGTGGCGGCTTCCGAAGTCGAGCAACGCCGACGTAATGACGTCGGTCCCGAAGTCGGGGTGGCGGCGAATCAGAGCCTTGACCTCCCCGGGTTCGGACCCGAAGAGCATCCGGGCGGCATTGACTGGATAACAACCGATATCAAGCAAGGCGCCTCCGCCGGTAGTCACTTGGTTCCGAATGTCTGTGGGATCGAGGTTGCGGTAGCTGAAGAAAGATTGGAATGCCACCAATTCTCCAATGGTCCCTGCCCCGATCAGGCGGCGAACCTCCTGCCACAACGGATGGAGTCGGTACATGAAAGCCTCCATCAGGAGCACACCTGCCTGGTTGCTGGCATCGATCATGCGGCGAGCGTCGGTGCTGCTCAGCGCCAGCGGCTTCTCGCACAAGACGTGCTTGCCGGCCGCCGCGGCGGCCAGGGTCCACTCAAGGTGGAGGTGATTGGGGAGAGGGATGTAGACCGCCTCGATGGTGGGATCGGCAAGCAAAGCCTCGTAGGACCCGTATGCCTTGGGGATCCCAAGTTCTTCCGCGGCGGCGGCCGCCTTCGACTGGGTTCGGGAAGCGATAGCCTCGACCAGGCTCATGACAGATCCCTTCATGGCCGGAATCACCTTGCGCACCGCGATATCGGCGACCCCGAGCACACCCCAACGCACCGGTGAAGGACTGGCCAAGAGGCGTGAGGATAGAGAGCGGGGGGCGGGCCCCCTCTGGCTGGCAGCAGGCGTTGCCGTGGGGGCGGTGGTTGCGGCCGGTCTGCTCTGGGCAGCGATGCAAGTGCTCGCCCCTCCGGTCCCGGCTGATTCCTTGCCCCCGCCCCGGTTCCTCGAGGAGGCTGCTGGTGTTGCTCACCGCTACGACGGTGGGTTCAACTTCTTCGTCGGGGGCGGAGTGGCGGTCTTCGATTGCGACCAGGACCAAGTGCCGGATCTATTTTTCGCCGGGGGCACCAACCAGGCGGCGATGTTTCGAAATCAGAGCGTCAAAGGCGGCCCGCTCAGTTTTTCCCCGGTGGAGGACGACCCGGATGTGGTGATGACGAACGTCACTGGCGCCTATCCCCTCGACGTCGACGGTGATGCGCTCGTGGACCTGGCCGTTCTTCGGTACGGCGAGAACGTCATGTTGCGCGGGCTCGGGAACTGTCATTTTGCACGCGCCAACGAGACTTGGAGTGTCGACGGCGGCAACGAGTGGACTGCCGCTTTCAGTGCCAAGTGGGACGAAGGTTCTTCGATGCCAACCATGGCATTCGGCAACTACCTGGCGCCAGAAGGTCAGCAAAGCGGCGAGTGCTCAGATCACTATCTCTTCCGGCCGGAAGCGAATGCCTACGGCGCCCCGGTTGTGCTCCGACCTGGCTTGTGCACGCTGTCCATCCTCTTCAGCGACTGGGGCCGTTCGGGGCGAGCTGACTTGAGGATGACCAACGACCGTCATTACTACCGAGAAGGCCAGGATCAGTTATGGCGGGTAGAAGACGGGGAAACCCCACGGCTCTACGACGCCAACGACGGTTGGCAACGAATGCAGATCTGGGGCATGGGGATCGCCAGCCAAGATCTGACCGGTGATGGCCTTCCCGAGGTTTTCCTGACCAGCCAGGGAGACAACAAGCTCCAGACCTTGATGGGCGATCAATCATCTCCCACCTACGGCGACATCGCTTTCGAACTGGGCGCTACCGCCCACCGTCCCTATACCGGTGGCGATGCCTTGCCCTCCACCGCCTGGCACGCCGAATTCGAGGACATCAACAACGACTCGCTGATGGACCTGTATATCGCTAAGGGCAACGTGGAAGCGCAAGAGGGCTATGCCGCCCGCGATCCGAGCAACCTGCTGGTTCGCAGTCGAGATGGAACCTTCACCGAAGGGGCGCCGGAAGCCGGCTTGGTGAACTTCGCCCGCGCCCGCGGTGGGGCGGTGGTCGACCTGAATATGGACGGGATGCCTGACCTGGTTGAGGTCAACCGTCGAGAGAACGTCGAGTTGTGGCGGAACCTGGGGTCGCCGGGAAATTGGCTCGAAGTAAAGATTGGCCAACGAGATGCGAATCGCGATGCCATCGGATCGTGGGTGGAGCTGGACTTGGGGGGCCGAATCACGAGTCGGGAGTTGACGGTGGGCGGCGGACACGCAGGCGGGCAACTGGGATGGGTGCATTTCGGTCTCGGCGACCTCACCTCGGCCCGGTTGCGGGTTATCTGGCCCGATGGTGAAACCAGCCGTTGGTGGAGGGTTGGGGCCAACCAGTTCCTGATCGTGGACAGAGAGCACCCTCGACCAGTGCGCTGGGAGGCCTGAGGTGACCGTCGCCGCTCATCTCAGCCCGGTCGACCTTCCCGACTTTGGAATGCCCTCGCAAGCGCCAGAGTTACCGGCGGAGTTGTACGCCTCGAGGTTGCACCGTCTGGACGGCCTGGCCGCCGAGAGGGGATTCGACCGGGTGGTGGTGTATGCCGACCGAGAGCACAGCGCCAATCTTTCTTATCTGACCGGATTCGACCCTCGCTTCGAAGAGGCGATGGGGATCTTCGGCCCCGAGGGGCCGGCGATTCTGGTGGGCAACGAGTGCTACGGAATGGCCGGAGCGGCCCCGGTGACGATGCGACGCCATTACTTCCAGGACTTCAGCCTGCCCTCCCAACCTCGCGATCGATCGCAATCCTTGGCGGAAATCCTCCGTTCAGAAGGAATCGAGCGGGGGTCGAGTGTGGGGTTGATCGGATGGAAGGACTATGGCGATCCGACCGCGATCGACCTTCCCTCCTACATCGTCGACCAGATCAGAAGCGTGACCGGGCCGAGCGGCGTCGTAGCGAACGCCACCAATTTGCTGATCAATCCCGCCGACGGGCTCCGGGTGATCAATGAGGTCGAGCAACTGGCGGCCTTTGAATACGCGGCCTGCCAGACCTCAGCTGGTGTGCGCCGGCTGCTTTTCGAACTCAAGCCCGACATGACCGAACAAGAAGCGGTGCGCCTGCTCGGCTGGAATGGAATGCCGCTTTCGTGTCATCTCATGCTCACCGCCGGACCCCGAGCGAACCTGGGCCTCCTCAGCCCCGGCCATCGTCGCATCGCGCGCGGCGATCCGCTGACCGTCGCCTTCGGTGTCTGGGGCGCCCTCAATTGCCGAGCTGGTTTCGTGGTCGAGTCCGCCCACGAATTGCCGGCCGGGATTTCCGACTATGTCGAACGCCTCGTGGCCCCCTACTTTTCGGCCGTGGCCGAGTGGTATCGGGCGCTCCGGATTGGCCAAGTGGGTGGAGTCCTCCAGGAGATCATCGATCGGCGACTCGGCGACCCCTTCTTCGGTATCTTCCTCAATCCGGGGCACCAGCTGCACCTTGACGAGTGGGTCAACTCCCCGGTATGGCCTGATTCACCGGTTGAGCTTCGCTCGGGGATGGCGTTCCAAACCGACATCATCCCGGCAACCGGCACTCCCTATTTCACAACCAATATCGAAGACGGAATCGCCCTCGCCGACACCGACCTCCGCCACCTCTTCGCCACTTCCTACCCCGAGGCCTGGCAGCGCATCGTCAGGCGACGAGAGTTCATGAGGGAGTCGCTCGGTATCGACCTCCATCCGGACGTGCTGCCCTTCTCGAACATCCCCGCCTACCTCCCGCCCTTCCTCCTGAGCCCACAGCAGGCGATGTCCCTCGTCTAATTGCGAACCCTGGGTTCGTAGGGCGCCCCTGCCTACCTGTCAGCCCATAGAACCGGAACTTTGGTCCAGCCACCCCCGGCGCGGCTCGACTCGATCGCCGCCTCGACGAACGCCAGACCGATGGCACCATCTTCGGCGGTGGGAAACGTCATCGCCAGCGGGTCGGCATCCCTGCCGGTGCGGCGAGCGACGATCGCCTCCGCGGCATCCGAATAGATGTTGGCGAAGGCCTCGTGAAACCCCTCCGGATG
>JAICGW010000010.1 GCA_025922945.1 Acidimicrobiia bacterium
ACATCGGAGACCTCGGTCCAGGGTGTGAATGGCAACCACGAAGGGCGAATGTCGATGCCGGCCTTCCTCATGATTAACACCGCCTCGTCCATGTCACGAGCGGTATGACCCTTGTCGAGGATCTGGAGAACCCGCTCGTTGGTTGTCTCGAATGCCGAAACCACGAACACCACGCCCCGCTCTGCGACCTCCGGCCATACCTTCTCGTGTTGGAGAATGTGTGAAACCTTGACCGTCAGATCGAACGTGATGGCGGGGAAGCGCTTGTGAGCCGCCCGCAGCAAGTCGAGTGAATAGCGGGGAGCGTTGAGGAAGTCGGGGTCACCAAAGGTGATGTGGCGGGCGCCGGCCGCGACTTGCGATTCGATGTCGGAAAGCACGACGTCGGCGCCAGTCACCCGGTAGCGCCCGTCGTAAACCGCTGGGATCGGGCAATGGCGGCAGCGATGACGGCAGCCGTGACTGGCCTCCACGTAGCCCGCCACGTCCTGTTTCTCACCGGTCGCCAGATGGCTATACCGGTCCAAGGTCGGCAGGCCGCTTCGGTGCGGGATTTCGAATTGGTGACGGCTGAGATCGACCTGGCTGCTGCGACTTCCCCCCGCCCACGCCACCAATCCATCCTCGTATTCCCCTACGAGACGCGCGTAACGATCATCAGCCAAGCCTGCGTAAAGGCCATAGAAGGCGATCGGCTTTTCGGGCCACGAGCGCTGGACCTTGGCGGCGGCCGTCGCCCCCAGCCGCATGGCGGTATGCATGGGAACCGAGAAAGCGACCCCCTCGGCCCAGGTGAACTTGGCCTCATCCCAGTCCTCTACCGCCAGGTCGTGGCCCACAACCTCGTGCCCTTCTTTGAACAGCCGAGCGGCCGGCGAGGCCAAATGAAGGGGTTGGTGGCCCAACTCGTAAGTGGACACCAAGAGAATCCGCACCAGGCGAGGCTACCGTCGGAGTGGTGGAAGGCAGATTCGTCACCATCCCGAGCGGGCCGCTACTGATGCGCGATTTCGGGGGCGACGGCCCTCCGATCGTCGCCGTGCACGGCCTGGGGGGATCCCTACTCAATTGGGTGCCGGCGGCCCCTTATCTCGCGACCCTGGGGCACTTCTACGCATTCGATCTGCCCGGCTTCGGCTACTCCCCACCTCACGGGTCGTATTCGATCTCCAACCACAAAAAGGCGACCGCTCAATTCATCGAAACCCTTGGGGAAGAGGTGCTGCTGATCGGCAACTCGATGGGCGGCTTGCTAGCACTCTTGCTAGCGGCGGAACGAAGCGACTTGGTTTCGGGCCTGGTCCTCCTGGCCCCGGCTTCTCCCCCCCGCCTCGACGATCCGCGGATCGATCGGGCCGTGGCCAAGCGACTCCTCTTACAAGGCGTCCCGTTAGTGGGAGAAGCGGTCGTGAGCAGATACTGGAACTCAACGACCACCGCCCAGCAGATTCGGGACACACTCTCCATAGTTTGTCATCACCCCGAAACCATCCCGACCGAGGTTTGGCCGGAAGCCCTGGCACTTGCCGAGGCCCGGCGCCGGCAACCGTGGGCGATCGAAGCAGTGATCCGATCAGGGAGGTCGACCGGCGCATTTCTCGCCCGGAAGCGTGAATTCGACCAGGCCGTCAGACAAGTGCGGGCTCCGACGATGGTCATCCAGGGGGCTCATGATCGAGTGATCGCGGGTTCGGGTCCAGAGCGCATCGCGAGCCTTCGACCGGATTGGACCCATGTCGTGATGCCCGACGCCGGGCACTGCCCCCAACTCGAAGCACCATCACATTTCGTCGAGTTGGTAGAGAGCTGGTGGAGGCCGCAAAACCGGAGGCGAGTAACCTCGTCGGCATGATCGATCCCGGCGAAGTCGCCCGGACGCTGCCCGACGATTTCATCCACCAGCTCTGGGACGACGATCCCGAAGAGACTCAAGAGTGGATTGATTCACTCGACGCCGTGAACGCCGCCGACGGTTCGGTGCGTGCCCGTTTCCTCCTTGCCAAGCTTCTCGAGCGAGCTCACTCGCTCAACCTCGGGGTCCCCCCGGTCATCACGACTCCATACGTGAACTCGATACCCCCCGAGGATGAACCCGACTATCCGGGAGATGAGCATCTCGAACGCCGCATACGAAGGTTTATCCGCTGGAACGCGGCGGTGATGGTGATCAAGGCGAACCATCGGGAAAAAGGCATCGGGGGCCATCTCTCGACGTTTGCCTCGTCCGCGACGCTTTACGAGGTGGGCTTCAACCACTTCTTCCGGGGAAAGGCCGCCGGCGATCCGGGCGATCACGTCTACATCCAGGGGCATGCCGTTCCCGGGATCTACGCCCGTGCCTTTCTCGAGGGCCGTCTCGACGAGGAGCACCTCGACAACTTCCGATTCGAGATTGGAGGCAACGGGCTCTCCTCCTATCCGCATCCGCGGCTGATGCCCGACTTCTGGGAGTACCCGACCGTTTCGATGGGACTGGGACCGATCAATTCCATCTACCACGCCCGGTTCAATCGCTATCTCCACAACCGCGGCATCGACGACACCTCCCAATCGAGGGTCTGGTGCTTCCTCGGTGACGGCGAATGCGACGAACCGGAGACTCTGGGTTCCATCTCCCTCGCCAGCCGAGAGAAGCTCGACAACCTCGTTTGGGTGGTCAACTGCAATTTGCAACGGTTGGACGGCCCGGTACGCGGGAACGGGAAAATCATCCAGGAGCTCGAGTCGGTATTTCGCGGTGCCGGCTGGAATGTGATCAAGGTCATCTGGGGCAGTGGTTGGGACGCCCTGCTGGAAGCCGACCACGAGGGCGCCCTGATCGGGGTGATGAACGACACCGTCGACGGCGAATACCAGAGATACAAGGCCGAGAATGGCGCTTTCGTTCGCGAGCGCTTTTTCGGCAAGGATCCGCGGGCGCTGGCCCTGGTCGAGAACTGGAGTGACGACGAGATCTGGGCGCTGCGGCGCGGTGGGCTCGACTTTCGCAAGATCTACGCTGCCTACAAGCTTGCCACCGAGCTCAGCGGAGCCCCTACCGTCATCCTGGCCAAGACGATCAAGGGCTGGACTCTCGGGCCCGACGTCGAAGGCCGCAACGCCACCCATCAGATCAAGGAGCTCACCAACGCCCAGCTGCGCGAGCTCCGGACCCGGCTTTCACTCGAGGAGGACGTTCCGGAGGAATCCCTCGAAGGCGACAAGGTGCCCATGTACCTCCGCTTCGCCGATGATTCCCCCGAGGCTCAGTACCTGCACGAGCGGCGCAAGGTCCTCTCCGGATATCTACCGAGCCGGACGGTCGAAGTCCGATCGCCGCTCACCCTTCCCGGACCGGAGGCCTTTGCCGAGATCTACTCCGGATCTGGCAAGGTCGAAGCCTCCACGACCACCGCCTTTACCAGGCTGATTCGCAATCTCGCCCGAACGGAGGAGTTCGGGCCCCGGGTGGTGCCCATCGTCCCCGACGAGGCGCGGACCTTCGGCATGGACTCGCTCTTCCGGGAGATGAAGATCTACGCCAGCACCGGACAGCTCTACGAACCGGTTGACGCCAAGATGCTGTTGACCTACGCCGAATCCAAATCCGGGCAGATCCTCGAAGAGGGGATCACCGAGGCGGGCTCGATGGCCTCCTGGATCGCAGCCGCTACCAGTTACGCGGTGCGGGGCATCGCGATGGTGCCGTTCTTCATTTTCTACTCGATGTTTGGGTTCCAGCGGGTTGGAGACCTGATTTGGTCGGCTGGCGACGCCCGCGCCCGCGGCTTTTTGCTCGGCGCCACGGCCGGACGCACGACACTGGCGGGCGAAGGGCTCCAACATCAGGATGGACACAGCCTGGTCCTCTCGGTCACCAACCCAGCCTGCGAGAGCTACGACCCCGCCTTCGCCTATGAAGTCGGAACGATCATCGAAGGGGGCTTGCGCCGGATGTACGGGGAGAGCCCCGAAGACATCTTTTTCTATCTCACCCTTTACAACGAGAACTATCCGCAGCCTCCGCGTCCCGAGGGCATCGCCGAGGACATCCTCCGCGGGATCTACCGCTTCAGCCAGGCCCCGGCTGGCACCCACCATCGGGCGACCATCCTCTTCTCCGGCACTTCGAACCTCGCCGTCCGCAAGGCCCAGGTGGACCTTGCGGACAACTACGGCGTGGGCGCCGAACTTTGGTCCGTGACCTCATATCAAAAGCTCCGGGGAGAAGCGATCGGGGTCGAGCGCTGGAATCGCCTCCACCCGACGGAAAGCCCTCGTGAGCCCCATGTCACCGCCGTCCTCAAGACCACGGAAGGGCCGATCGTGGCTGTCACCGATTTCATGAAATTGGTGCCCGATCAAATCGGGCGGTTCGTGCCCCGCACCTACGTGACGCTCGGCACCGACGGCTTTGGACGCTCCGACGGAAGGACGGCGTTGCGGAAGCACTTCGAAACGGACAGCGGACACGTTGTTTTGGCGGTGCTGTCCGAGCTGGTACGGGCGGGAAAGCTCGAGCCCGCTGTGATCGCTGACGCGATTGCGCGCTATGGCATCAATCCCGATGCGAGCGACCCTCGCCTAGTTCACTAGCCCGGACATGACCCGTTCCCTCGATGCGCACGACTTCATCTCGTTTCGCGATCCCGACGAGGACCGTACCTGGTTTTTCGACGCCACCTTCCTCCGATCCTCGTGGACCTGCATCTTCGGCCGCGGGTGCCTTGGGATCTATACGACCCCCACTCCCGAGATGTCTCAGGGGTGCTGTTCGATGGGAGCGTGGTTCACCGATGACGAGGATCTGGCGAAGGTCGAAGCACACGCAGCCCGCCTGACCGACGAGAACTGGCAGTTTCGCAAAAAGGCCGGCGAAAAGATCTGGCGCCAGCGGGGCGAGGACAGGACCAGCCGCCTCGTGCAGGATGCCTGCATTTTCCTCAACCGGCCCGATTTTGCCGCGGGGGCGGGTTGCGCCCTCCACCTCGGCGCCCTTCAGGCCGGCGAACGGCCACTCGACTGGAAGCCGAATGTCTGCTGGCAACTGCCTCTCCGCCTGGAGGAGGACACCGATGACAGTGGCCACGTCACCTCCGTCTTGCGCGAATGGAAACGACGGGATTGGGGTGATGGAGGTGACGAGTTCGCCTGGTGGTGCACCGACAGCCCTCTCGCCTTCATCGGTGGTGATCCTGTCTATCGGACTTTGCAACAGGAGATCGTCGAGATGGTTGGACAGAAGATCTACGGGATCCTGGTCGACCGCCTCGAAGCGCCGCAACCTCTCCCCCACCCCGCCCTTCGTCAGAACGGGTCTAGACCACCCCGCCGATAAGGGCGCCGGCGGCGAGGATCACCAGATAGGCGCCGAGCCCGCCGACGACCAGGGTCCAGCGTTGCCAGGCGGGAATGGCCGATCGCCCGATGACGTAATAGAGGATCACACCGAGGAAGGGAATCAGGAGGATCACTGCCGACCAGCCGATCACCGGGCCTTTGCCCCGTCCACTTCGGGCTAGGTCCCAGAGAGCAATTGTCACCCAGGCGGCGTAGAGAACGAAAGGGAGAAAATAGGCATAAAGGCCAAAGAACACCGATGTGAGCGAGCCGAGCAGCACTCCGAACACGGTGGCTCCTTTCTGTGAGATGACAGACACTCCGGCGGGAACGTCGGGGACTGCGATCGAGTCGAGATCCAATGGGTAGTTGGCAAACACATCAACAGCCGGCAAGACCGGAGCGTCCCCCGGCAGGTTCTCCTGAGGCCCCGGCGTCGGCGCCGACCCCACCTCATTCGTCGGTCGAAGCTGGAGGCCGTTCTCCATGACCCTCCCCAGCTGTTCGGTCGAGCCGGCCAACTCGTAGAGCACGGGGAGGCGCAATCCGTCGCAGGTGGCGAACGTCTCCAGCCCGACTGGAAGCGTCGTATCCAGTTCGTTGTCGACGAAGCAGTTGTCGGAGCCCGCCGGCCCAGCCAGGGCCAGGTCGGCCCGCCCCGAGCCGGAGACCACATTTCCCTCCACCCGGTTGCCGGAGCTGGTCCAGAAGTTGCGATCGAGATTGGGGGTGACGGCGATACCGTTCACTTCCTGGTTAAAAACGCGATTGCGCAACACGAGCGAGCTGTTGCCACCGGCGAGGAGGATGCCGTTTCCCAGGGCCGACCACGGGGCGGCCTTGGCCGGCGCCTGTCGATTGTTGTTGTCATGGACGAGGTTGCCGGCGATGGTCACATCATGAAATGGCGGTAGGAGCTCGGAATCGAGGGTGTTGGGGACGATGCCGGCCGCGTTGAACCGCCAAACCGAGTTGAGCAGGTAGAGCTCACCCGAGGCGTTGGTGCCCGAGTAACCGAGGCCGTTCCATTCCGCAACCACGTGATCGATGACCGCCTGGCAGGGATCGCATTGCCCGACGTAGAAACCCGAGTCAGGCGAGCCTGAGGCGTAGGAATATTCGAAGAGCCCGTCGGAGGAATCGAAGGCATAGATGCCATAGTCGCCGTTGTCGATCGCGGTGACGTAGGAAGCGCGGAATCCCCGCACACCCGACCAATAGACGCCGTTGGCGACCCCGTTCATGACGGTCAGGTTTTCCACTACCACCCCGTCGACGTAGACCTCGATGACGTTTTCGGCCCGAAACTGGGCATCGAGCACCACCTGGTTTCGGTCGGTGCCGCGAATCACCAGTCCGGGGGTATTCACCTCGACCGCCTCTTGGTACCGGCCGGGACCGATGAGGATCATGTCTCCCGGCTGGGAAAGCTCGACCGCCGCTTGCACGGTCGGCGCCTCCTCGGGAACTTGGATGGTGGTGCCCGACCAAGCACCGGGCGCCGCTGACTCGGCGATTCCCTGGGCCGCAGCCGAGGCGCCGGGATCACCCACCACGAGTCGCCCGGCCATTCCTGATCCCTCGGCGTTGCCATGGAACGTGCAGAAGAAGACATATTCGCCGGGCTGGTCGAAGCGAACCGTGGCGGCATCACCTGCGGTCTGTGCGAGGGAACCAAAGCTCGATTCGGTCGACCACGACCCGTCAGCAGCCACAGCATTGTGGGGATTGCGGCCGGCGCCAACGAACGTCACTTCGGCTCCCACCGGAACCCGGATCTCAGGGATCGAAAAGCTGTTGTCGAGCATCTCGATCGTGACCTGGCGAGGATCGGGTGCCTCCCCCACTCCGCCACAGGCCAGGGCCAGCAACCCCAGCACTCCGATCGCCCACCGCGCCATTGCGCGTCAGCCCGATTTCTTGCCGAACAGGCTCCTCAGCCAGGAGACGAGGCTCGACCAGAAGAGCCGAAAGGGCTTCACCTCACCTGCCTCGATAGAGGCGGCAGCCTCCTCGCTCGGCGCGGCCATCTTCTGCTCCAGGCACCCGACAAAGTCTGAGATGAGGCGGCGACTCATCTCGTCGATGAGGCCAGTGCGGCCGAACTGAGCCGCGGGGCCGGCGAGGCTGATATCCGCATCGATCGTCACATGGGTCGCCGCAGCTTCCTTCTCGGTCAACGCATAGGTGACCTTCACCTGGCCGCGGCTCCCACCTCTCCGGTCGACTCCCTTGCCGTCGATCAATGCGGTGTGGTTGGCCGGGTCGGCGGAGATCTTGGCCTCACCCTCAAAGGTGGCAGAAATCGGGCCGAGCTTGACAGAAATCTTCCCCTCGTAGACGCCGCCGCCCTTGCTCTCCTCCAGGGTCGCCCCCGGAAGGCATTGGGCAACCGAGGGCACGTCTTGGAATAGGTCCCACACTGCGGGCAGCGGTCGAGCCACGTCGAAGGAGTGGGTTATCTGCATCGGCTCAACCTAATTTCGCCAGCTTTGGGGTCGCCAGTTCTGCGGTCCCTTCTTCTCAACCAGGAATCCACCGCGGCGCTGACGGCGCACGGTGAGAATCTCCGAAAGTATCGCCCATGCGATTTCGGTTGGTCCATCTGCCCCGAGGTCGAGCCCGGCGGGCCCAAAGATGCGCTCGGTGTTGGCCGGCTCGATGCCCCTGGCGGAGAGGTCCTTCAACATCCGCTCCAAACGTTCGCCTGGACCGAGACAGCCGATATACGCGGCCCCGGTCCCGATAAGGGAGCCGAGATAGTCGACGTCGCGTAGATAGTTGTGTGACATGATCACGAAGTAGGCGCCATCGTCGACATCGACATGGCTGGTTAGGTCGGCGGGAGCGCATTGCACTAGCCGATCGGCCTCGGGAAATCTCTCGTGGGTCAGGAAAGCCCGACGATCGTCCACCACGGTGGTTTCAAACCCGAGTTCCTTGCCCAGGCGAACGAGGGGAACCGCGTCGTGACCGGCCCCGCAGACGATCAGCCGACTTCGCCCTGAAACCACCTCGAGCAGGTAGTCGATCCCGGCCCGGTGCAGTCGACGATGGCGACCTTCGCGCCGGGCGTCGGCCAGTTCCGCGCCCCAGGTTTCATCGCCGACCTCGATCCCGAGATGGGTGCCGACCTGAGGGCCGTTCAAGGTGTGCAGGACCCCGCCCGGTCCCGAGTCGATCAGCTCGCCCAACGCCTGCGCGGCTCGGGCCGACTCCATAAGAAGTTCCGTCACCCCGTTGCAGCCGATCCCCCAGCCCCACACTGCCTCGTCATCGGCGGTGAGATCGAACTCGACCACGCGGGCAGGAACGTCCTCACCCATCGCTCCGGCGATGTCGATCAATTCGTTGTCGAGACAGCCCCCAGATACTGTCCCTACCATCGAGCCGTCGCTCGAAATGAGCTGGCGGGCTCCCAAACCGCGATAGGTCGAGCCTCGCACCCCGACGACCGTCGCCAGCACGAAATCGATCTGACGGCGTCGCCATTCCGGAATCGTGTCCAGGACCTGATCGGCCACGGGCCCAAGTTAGTGGCTGGTGTTTCCCGCCAGAAGCTCGAGGGCGTGGGGTAGCACCGATACCAGTGAGGCGAATCCTTCCTCAACGCCACGGGGACTCCCCGGCAGATTCACGATCAAACTGTCGCCGCGGTTGCCCACCACCGCCCGCGAGAGGACAGCCATCGGAGTCGACTCCAGGCCGCGCGCAAACAGCAGATGCACCAGGCCCGGGGCGACCCGATCGATGATGGCGTTGGTAGCTTCCGGCGTGACATCCCGGGGACCAAATCCGGTGCCGCCTGTGGTCACCACCAGCCGGGCGTCCAGCGCCAGCTCCACCAGCGTGGCGGAGATCAGCTCCTGTTCATCGGGAACGACCCTGCGGGCGATGACCTCATATCCGGCCGCCTCCAGGGCGGCCGCGAGGATGTCTCCTGACTCGTCAATCCTCGACCCGGCGGCGACCCCATCGGAGACGGTCACCACCGCGGCTTTCACGGGCGCAAGTATCTCAGGTAACGAAGAAGGTCTGCGGGTCCGGCGGGATCGGGATCCCGCGGCTGAGGGCGAACCGGAAGAGTACGAAAAGGATTACCACCGCCGCCAACAGTCCCCAGCTGAAGCGCTGGGCAGTGGCGCCTTGATCGGGATCCACCGACTTGCTGCCAGGGGCAGCCAGGAGCGTGGCCACGGTGAAAAGACCGTAGAGGGGCAATGCCGAGATGAGTCCCGTGCCCGAATCGGGCAGGAAATAGATCACGGCCAGCAGTGCGCCCGCCAGACCCGCAATCACCGCGATCTTGGCGACAAACGCCACCCGGCGCGATGGGGTCGAGATCTCGCGCCGGCTGGTGGCAAACGCCAGGAACGCTGGCGCCGCCGCGAGCGAAACGAGGAGCAAGCCGATCGCACCGGCCACGCCGACGACGACATTGATCCCCGCCGGCAAATCGAAATAGGCCAGCGCCAAAGCAAGATCGGAATCGGGATCGATTCCCGCCTGGGCCATGGGGACGAATCCCTGTCGGAAGCTATGGAGGATCAGCCATAGGACACAAAGCCGGGACGGGTCGTGCCGCCGACTCCCCGGATACAGGGCCAGGAAGGCGCCCCCGGCGATCAACGCCGCCAGGGCTCCTCCGGCCAACGCCAAGGGATTGTCACCGGCCGTGAACTCCACGCGGTCGTGATAGAGCACCGGGCCGCGATCGAGCAGGAACCCCAGAACCAGGCGTCCGAGGGAATCAGCCAGCACCGCGATGACGATGCCGATGGTCGAGCACAGGGCCGAATTGATCAGTAACGACGGGTTATTTCCCGGGCGCGGCTCTTCAGAGAGGGAGGTCATGGCAACTTCGGACCTAAGCGACGGCATGGTAAGACTTCGACCTTCTGCGGCCAGATATCAAACGGTTTTTGCTTCGTCGTCGAACGCCTCGATCACGTCGTGACGGGCGAAGGCGCTTGATATCAGGGCCTGGACGATGGCGGTGACCGGCAGAGCCAGGATGGCGCCAACGCCACCGAGCAAGCTGGCCCCGGCGATGACGGCGCCGATGGAGACCGCGGGGTGGATGTCCATCGTCCTGCTGGTCACGCGGGGGGCGATCACATAGTTCTCAAGCTGCTGATACACGATCATGGCGATCACCACCCACAAGGCAGTGAGCGGGCTGACCGAGAGGGCGGCGAGGGCGGGGAGGACCATGCCGATATAGGTCCCGATCACCGGGATGAACTGGGAGAGGACGCCCATCCAGATCGCCAGCGGAAAGGCCGAGGGCACCTGCAGCGCCGCCAAAACGATCCAGGTGAAAATCGTGGCCGCAACCGCGAGGAGTGCCCGGGAGTAGGCGTAGCGCCCGGTCCGCTCCACGGCCGTCTCCCAGGTGTCGAGGACGTACTGCTGACGCTTGGGCGGCAGGGTCGAGAGGAGGAGACGACGCCACGCCGGACCTTCGGCCAGGAGGTAGTACGAGAAAAGAGCCACCGTCGCCAACTGGAAGATGAGTCCGAAAACGGTGTTGCCTACTGCCAGCACGCCGCCGGCTACCTGTGACCCGTACTCCTGGATGAGGCTGCCGAGGTCCTGGAAGCCTTCGCCCAAGTCGGGAGTGTCGAGGTCGATCCCAAAGCGTTCGGTGAAACTGCTGAGCGACGCCAGATACTCGGGAACGCGCTCGATGAGGTTCGAGGCCTGAGTGACGAGCACCGGAACCAGCGAGCCAATGAAGCCCGCGAAGAGGACCAGGGAGAGGAGGAACACGACCAAGGTCGCGGTTCGCCGTTTCCAGCCCCGCTTCACCAGTGCTTGCACGGCGGGCTCGAGGGCGATGGCGACGAAAACCGACAGAAACAGGATGTAGAGGATCGAGCGCAGCTGGTAGAGGATCCAGAGGATGACGAGGGCGGCGAGGACCACCGCCAGGGTGACCGCCACCCCCCGCGGAAGCCACTCCGGGGGACGTTTGCGATTGGGGAGGTCGACCACGCGCGAAGGCTACAGCGGGGGTATCGCGCAAAACGACAACGACCGCAGCGCTATTTGCGCTTGCGCCGCATCAAACGCTGCAGGGTCTCCGACTCCGACAGCGCGTCCGGACGCCGGCCCGTGACCTCGGCCTCTTCCATGACGGCCTCGATCCGCCGTCTTTCCCGGGTGCGCCGGCCCTGCATTCCTTCCCGCCAAAGATCGGCGTCGCCGGCAGTGAGGACCAGCCGACGCAAGCCGACATCGGTCAGAAAGAGGGCCAGGGCCAAAGCCGCCAGCCAAGGCCAGATCGAGACTTCGGCTCGACCCCGCACCGGAGCGGGGTCGAAGACCTCAGCGGGAGCGGGATTGAGGCGTCCGCCCGAGAGCGCGGTGACATCGTTGCCCAGGGTGGGATCGGGTTCTCGGAACGCAAACTCCTCTTCATAGGCGGAGACCGCACCCGATGCGGAGGTCAGTCGGGTTCCGTCGGGATTGGACTGGGTCACTGCTACCCAGTAGGCACCGGCCGGGCCGAGGGGAGCCGACCCGCGGAACTCGTCGCTCGCGACCCGGGAGAGCGGAACCAATGTGGTCTCGCCGTGGGGAGCTCGCACCCGTGCCACCGCCGTCGCATCGAGATCCGCCCCGGTTGGGTTGTACTGAATCTGCAGGCGTCCATCTTCGACAAAGGTGAGCGGGGGGTTATCCCGTCCCGCCGGAAGAACGTCGCGGACCACCCGCCCCCAGAATTCCGCATACGACTCCCAGTCGACCCACTGACTCGACCATCGGGCAGTGGCGTCAGATGTCCAGGCGGTGGCCCGGCCGAGACCCCGTTGCCAGGTGGCGAGCAGAGGGTCGGCCTGGCCAATTTCCATCACGACCGAGGCCGTGCCCTTGGACTTGGTCAGCACGTATCCGAGCAATGGCGGCGAGGCGGTCAGGTCGGCCGTCACCGGTGAACTGGCGCCGAGGACCGGATAGAAGGTCCCTTCCGTCGCCAGATTGCGAGCCACGGTCAACGTCTCTTCGACGAAGATCTCCGGGATCGCCTCGAGGTCGGTGCCGGCGTAGTAACGGCCCCCACCCAGGTCCGCCATGCGCTCGAGGGTCGTACCCGGGCCTTCTCCGGTGCCCAGAACCGACAGAGTCACGCCGGCGTCGGCGATGCGACGGGCCACTGGCAGCAGATCCGCATCGCTTGGGTCCCAACCGTCGGTGAAGAGCACGATGTGTCGAAGCTGCTCGGGAGCACCTTCGAGTTCTTCGAGGGCCACCTCCAGAGCGCGGGAGATCTCGGTGTCCCCTGAGGGCGTTATCACCCCGAGTGCCTCGCTGGGATCACCGACGGTCGAGGCGGGAGACAGTGGTATGACCCAATCGGTGCCAGAGGAAAAGGCCAGAACTCCCACGCGGTCGGTGTCGGCCAGCGCTTCGATGGCTAATTCCGCCCCGGCCTTGGCGATGTCGGTTTTCACCACCCCGCCCTCGGTGGCTGCGCCCATGTTGCAATGGCAGGCACCCATCGAGCCGGAGGAGTCGATCACCAACACCTCCGCCACCGGCTGGCGGCGGATCAAGTCGTCGGGGTTTGAAGATACGGGCAAAACGGACTCCAGGGGCGTTAGGTGGTAATCACCCAGCCCGAATGCCCGATCGCCTCCGATCACCACCAGGCCCCGACCGAGGTCCTCGACATAAGCAGCCAGCGGCTCGGAGTCTTGAGGCCGGGCAACGTTCACCAGCACCACAGCGTCAAAGCCAAGTAGCTGTTCCGCGGTCGGGATCGACTGCCTCTGCTCGACTTCCATTCCTCCAGCCTCGAGTGCTCTGATCAGGGCATCCGCCTCCCCGTCCACCCCTTCGACCACGGCCACCTTGGCCGGCCCCAGGATGCGAGTGATCCCCTGGGCGGCGTCGTTTTCTCCTCGGGTATCGAAAGTCGCTTCCACCTCGGCCTCGACCGCAAGGAAACCGGCTCCCTCGGCGGCGACCTCTACTTCGATCTCGTTGCGCCCCGAGACCAGGTCGACGGCGATGCTTTGGGTCTCATCGCCAGTGTTGACGATCACATTGGCCGGCGCTGCCTGATTGGATCGGATGATGATCCGGACCGGGACGGTGTCGCCCTCCCTGACCGCCGCCGGGAGTTGGACGCTTTCGATCAATGCATCGGGGCTGCGCGCCGAGTCGAGCTCGACAACGTCGATCGCCACCCCTTGTTCGGCAAGACGCCTCGCCGCCGACCGAGCGTCCCCGGTGGTCGGGACCAGGTCGGTCAGTACGACCACCCTTCTCGAGCCCTCGGTGGGAAGGAGCGAACCCACCGCGTCGAGGGCGGTCTGGAGATCGGTGGCGGAGGTGTCGGGGTTGGTTCGGATGGGACCGGGCTCGCGCCCTGTCCTGAATGCGGAGTCGAGCTGGGTGTTGCGCCCGAAAACGGCTATCGCCGTTCTGCTATCGACCCGGGCCTCCCGCAGGGCCGTGGCCAGGAACGCAGCCTGGGCCTCAAGGCCCCCGGCCGAGATGGAGGCCGACCGATCGAGAAGGAAGAGAATCGACCTCTCGTCGACCGCCCTGGTCAATATGGGTTGGGCGGCCGCCACGATCAGCGCCGACACAGCTAGCAGCCGGAGAAACACTGCCCAGCGGTGTTGGCGCCGGGGCACCGCCCTCCCACCCTGGCGAGCGACCGCCCAGACGATGCCCAGGGCAGGAATCAGCGCCAGCAGCCACCAGGGATGAACCAAGGTCATGCGGTCGCCCTCCGCAGGAATGGCCTCTGATGTCCCACCCACCATTCGATTGCCATCAGCGCCAGGACAGCGGCGATTACCCATGGCGCCCACTCCCGCAGCCGGGTAGAGGCCTCCTCTGCCTCGGTCGCCTGTCCGCTGGTGGCAATCTGCCTCGAACCCCCAGCCGATTCGTCAGCGACGAAGGTGCGGATTGCCGTGGTCCCGGGAACCACCTGATCGTTGGGACCGAGGTAGTCCACCCGATATACCCCGGGCTGGGCGGTGTCGGTGAACTCGACCGCGCCCTCCGTGAGCTCGCGAGTCGAACCATCGGGCAATGTCACCTGAGCCGTGGTGCCAGCGGGGGCGGCGATCGGTATGGAGGTGCCGGCCTGGTCGGTCGACACCGAGCCGGTCGCAGAACCGCCGAGCCACTCGAGGAGGCGAATGCCCAGAATGGGAAAGCCAACCTGCACGGGGAGGTTGGAACGCGTGAGGTCGAATGTGAAATAGACCACGCGGTGCCCGTTGACTTCTCCCAGCAATATCAGGGGAATGTCTCCCGATCGAACCAGGGGGAGCCACCGGGGGGCTTGAACAACCTGGGCCTCACCCACCACCATGGTCGACAGGTCAACAGAATCGAGAATCGGCTCACCCGGGCGCTGGTACGTAACGGCCAGGTTGCCGGCCAACTCCGAGACCGTCACTCCTTCTGGCACCGATTGTGGAGCAATCAGCCAGGTGGGGCGGTCGATCTCGGGGAGCGGACCACCGTCAACGACGGCGACGTCACCTGCGCCCTCTCCTTCGGTGGTAAAACCGGGAACTGCATCGACCAATGCTTCGAGGAACGGCGAGCCTTCACCGGTCACGGCGACGAGCTTTTCCGGACCCGCGCCGACGATCAGGGAGGCCTCGTCGTCGAGCGCGAGGGCATCCTGATGGTTGGCCAACCGGACCGAAACCACCTGGCCAGGGCCTGCATCGACGGGGGTAGTGAGGCGAGCGCTGCCCAGAGCCGGAACCGATAGGTCAAGGAGGCCGGCGGCCAACCCGTTGACCGACACCTCGGCCTGCACCGAGCGATCCTCGGCTCCGAAATTGGAGACGTTGAGAAAAGCCCGGGTGGTGCCCGCAGTGGAGGGCTCGAGGCTCCAGGCAGAAATCGCCAGGTTGGGGCCGAAGTCGTCGAAGCGAACCATCTCCGCTCCTGCCACTGGCTCTTCGGGCAGGGGAGCGTCACCCCCGTCGCTAAAGATGAGAACGTTGGTGGGCCGGTCGGGTGTCGCCAGGCCTCTGGCCAGCTGGATGGCGGTCGAAAGATCGGCCCGACCTCCGCCGGCGTCGAGCGAGCCGATCGCCTGTTGCACGAGCTCGGGGTCGCGGGCAAAAGCGACGAGGACCCGCGGGTGCGGACTCGCCTCCACCACCGAGACCTGGTTCGCTTCCGAGAGATCATTGGTCAGAGCCAGGGCGCGCTCCCGAGCGGTCCCGATGCGATCTGCCATAGCCATGGAACCCGACGTATCGACAACGAACACGGTGTGTGGACCGAGCAGGGTGCGCTCCCGATAGAACGGGCGCGCCAGCGTGAGCACGAACGCCGCCAGCACCGCCAGCTGCAACAGGAGCAGAGGGGTCCAGCGAAGTCTTTGCCAGGGAACGGCCGACGACACCGGCACCTCCGCCTTCTCCCACAGCAACGTGCTCGCCACCTCCACCCGGGGTCGTCGCGATCGCAGCATGTAGAGCACGATCAAGGGCCCGGCCAGGGCAGCTAGGCCGAAGGCGGCCGGAATCAGGAAGCTCACGCCACTGCCTCGGCGCGGGCGAGGGCGGCAAGCACCTGGTGGGCGGCATCCTCCCGCGCCGGGACCAGAACGTAGTCGAGGCCGGCCCGACGGGATCGCCCCGCCGCTTCGCTGGCGAAGGCCTCCAGAGCCAATCGGTAGCGCCGCATCGTGTCCTCCGACGTCGAAACTGCCACCTCGCCTTTGGTTTCAGCATCGGTCAAACGCAGGTCTCCAGCCAGTCCCGGGTCCAGCTCTTCGTCTCCGAGGATGTGAAGCACCACTCCCCCTGCCCCGACACCGAGACCGTCGAGAGCTGTCGCGTAATCGGGGCTCATCAAATCGGACACGACGACCAGGGCCCCCCGGTTGGGTCCCTCCCCCGCCAGCCTCCGCAACGAGGGCGCCAACTCACCACCCCCGGCTGCACTGAGTCCCTCGAGCCAGGACTCGAGCATGGGCCAGCGGGAGAGATGCCTGCCCGCTGGTCCCATGGTGACGGGCTTGGGGCCGCCATAGAGTGCCACCAGCTGAACCCGGTCGCCTCCGGCAAGTCCGAGATACGCCACCATCCCCGCAAGTACTTTTCCCACCTCGAGCTTTCGATAGAAACCCATTGAGGCCGAGGCGTCGATCACGACCCGCAGCGGAAGTTCCTCCTCGGCTTCGAACTGGCGCACCAGCAAGACCCCGAGGCGGGCCCAGAGATTGTGATCGATGCGACGAAAGTCGTCACCCGGCACGTACGGGCGATAGTCGGCGAAGTCGAGGCTCTCACCTTTGTGCCGGGACGCGTGACGCCCCGACCACTGGGCGATCACCCGCCGGCGGGTGATAAGCGAGAGCCGTTCCAACCGGCCGCGCAGCTCGGCCGTGAGCAGCATCGATTCAGCTAGCCGGTTCGGGAGTGGGGTGGGCTTCCAGCACCTCGGTCACGATCTGGTCGGCGCGCACACCATCTGCCAGCGCCTCGTAACCCAGGACCAGTCGATGTCGCAGCGACATCGGTGCCACCCGCCAGATGTCTTCGGCGGCGAGATTGGTCCGGCCAGCCGCCAGGGCGTATGCCTTGCCTCCCAGCACCAGGGCCTGGGCTCCTCGCGGGCTGGCACCGTTGCGGACGTATCGACGGACTAGCTCCGGAGCGAGCTCGTTGTCGGGATGAGTCGCACCGACGAGCGTGGCCGCGTAATGCAGTAGATGCGACCCGGCTGGAAGATCCCGGACCATGTTTGCCATTTCGATGATGGCCTCCCCATCCATCGCCGGTGATGGCTCTGCTTCCGCCCCGGCGGTCGTCCGCTTGAGGATCTCGACAATGTCATCGGCCGGCGGAAATGGCACCAATGCCTTGAAGAGGAAGCGGTCGAGTTGAGCCTCCGGCAGCGGATAGGTCCCTTCTTGCTCGATCGGGTTCTGGGTGGCCATGACCAGGAAAGGCCGGGGCAGGGAATGGGTCTCTCCGCCGAGGGTGACCCGACGCTCCTGCATGGCCTCCAGGAGAGCGGACTGGGTCTTGGGCGTCGCGCGGTTTATCTCATCGGCCAGGACCAGGTTGGCGAAAATCGGGCCCTCGTGGAATTTGAAGTCGTTACCGGTCAAGACCTTGGTTCCAAGAATGTCGGCCGGCATCAAATCAGGAGTGAACTGCACCCGGCCGAATTCGACATCGAGCACCTTGCCGAGGGTGGCGAGGAGCTTGGTCTTCCCCAGGCCGGGGACACCCTCGAGCAGGACATGCCCCTCGCAGAGCGCGGCTACCAGGACGGTCTCGACCAGCTCCTTCTGTCCAACGATGACCTTGCCCACCTGTTGGCGGGCGGCCTCCATCGTCTCGGCAAACTGTTCGGGGGTCATGGTTCGAGTTCCGTGAAATATTGGCGGACCAGCTCGGCCAGATTCTGCGGGATGACCATTCGATCGAGCGAATCGAGGGCGCTGTCGCGGTAGTCGGCGTACCGATCGACATAGCTCTGGAGGGCCAGATTCTCGATCCCCTGGCCGGTGACGGTGCCAATCGGTTCGCCGGGGGTGTTGCCACCGGTGACCTCAACCCTGACCTCGTCACCCAGGCCGGCTTCGATGGGATCGAAGACCTGGCTGCGTTCGGGATCCCGGGCGGGATCGTGATCCCCGCTCCCCGAACCCACACTTCCCGAACCGGTGCCACCCCCCGAAGAGCCGGCTCCGCTCGAACCACCGGCGCCTTGACCGCCTCCGCCGCCTCCGCCTCCGGTCCCTTGCCCTTGGCCCTGGCCTTGGCCTTGACCCTGTCCCTGGCCCTGTCCTTGGCCTTGGCCCTGGCCTTGGCCCTGACCCTGTCCTTGACCTTGGCCCTGACCCTGTCCTTGACCTTGGCCTTGACCTTCGCCCTGGCCTGGCTGGGCATCGGCGAGGCGCTCTTGAGCATCGCGTACCTGAGCTTGGGCCTCGCCCCGCCGGGAAGCGTCGGTCGCTTCTTCGCCAGATCGCTCGAGTTCGGAGGCGGCCGCTTCGAGGGCCTCGCTGGCCTCTCCGGCGAGGCTTCGATCACCCGCCGCGGTTTGCAACGCCGAGGCCGCCGCGGCCAGGGCATCGGAGAGCTCTTGATCGATTCCGGCGAAGTCCGCGGCCCGAGCCGAAAGCTCGGCGGCAGCTGCGATCATCTCGGCGGCCGAGGCACCCGAGAGACGGTTCGCCAGATCACGCAGCTGCTCGGCGGCGGTCTCGCCATTCGACAGGGGCTGCTGGGCCAGGCGCTGCTCGAGTCCGGATAGCGCGGTCCGCCGCGCTAGCTCGGCCGGATCCGCCTGCTCAGCCAGCTCCTGGCGCGCCTCGCCGAGGGCGGTGATGGCTTGCTCGAGACCCTCGGCTTGTGCCAACTCTTCGAGCAGTCGCTCCAGGGTCGCTCGGACCTCTTCCGGTGCCTCGGCCGCCGTCTCCTCGAGACGTTCGATCTCGTTCTCAATTAGCTGCATCTCGGCCTGGCGCCGGGCAAACGCCACATCCGCGGAGGAAGGCACGAGGGCCATCACCAGGGTGGCAGCGAGGGCCACGGCCACCAGCTGCGGAAGCGGCCTCCGGGGCCACACGGTTCCAAACCCATCCAGAGAGCGCCCCGTCGACCATGCCTCGGCGTCGGCCAATTGGCGCCGCTCGTCGATCGAGTGATCGACCCGCGAGCTCAATTCGAGGGCGGTGCTCACACGGTCAAACCCTCCGAGACGTCGATCTACCGCCAATGCTGCCTTCGCCGGGGAGGCTCGACGGATCAAGGCCAGGATCAGGGCGACGATCAGCGAGGCGGCCCAGAGCGCAAGGGCAAAGGGCTCAGCCCAGGGGATGACGACAAATCGGGCTATGCCAACCAGGATCGCCGACAGGACGGCGGCCAGCCCCAGCAGAGTCACTGCCAGGCGAAGAATGCCTGCCAGCAGAAGTCTCCCGCGGGCGTTGACGACAAGGTCTTGTACCGAGGTGGGGAGCGCCGGCCGCTCGCGGAGATCAAGCCGGGGCACTGCTTCTCCGTTTCATCAGCAGGACCCGGCGGGCCGGCGTTCGCACTACCTGGGCGGCCCGCAGAAGTGCGATGGCAGTGATGGCGGCATAGAGGACCAGGGTTCGAACCCAGACGGGACCACGACGCATCCTGATCAGTGCCCCTCCTTCGCCATTAACCGGTGGGGCGATCACCTCCCTCGCGACGGCCATATCCACGAGGGGCATTCCTCCAAGAAACAAACCCTGGCCGCTTCCTTGCCGGGCATACAGCAGCGCATCAATGGGGACGAACGGCGTGAAGGTGAAATTGGTCTGTGAGCGCAAGGGAACCCGTATTGCATCGACCATCCCCACATAGGGATTGAGCCAGGAGGAATAGAACTCCCGACCCCGGGGAGGGATCAATGATTGGTTGGAGGGCCTGAGCAGGAGTAGCTCCGCCAGCACGAGGGCAAACGTGATGAATCCGATCACGAAGGCGAATGCATAGGAGCCCGCCACCGCCCCCCGGCTTGACTTGGCTCGCGATGAAATGGCGATTGAGGCACTGCCCAGCATGATGGCGGTCGCCAGCATCATCGCCAGGGCGGCGAACACGTCACCGAAGGACATTCCTCCAAATAGCAGCGGGATGGCCACCACCGGGGCCACCGCCACCAGCAACAACAAGAAGTAAGACATCGACGAGCTCAACGTCCCCAGCACCAGTTGCAGGGGCGAAAGTTGTGTGACCTGAAGGAGCGGCAATGTCTGCCGCTCTCGTTCGCTTACGATCGAAAGCGCCGTCACCCCGGGGATGACCAGTATCACCGTCGTCATCATCAGGATGGCCATTGCCTGGAAGAGAAAACGGCCCATGTATTCGGTAGCGAGCAATCTCCCCAGGATCGCGGTCGAGACCTGCTGGCTAACCAGGTAGGAGACATAGCCGAGCAACCCGATCCCGATAGTCCAGAAAAACAGGAACCACGGGGAACGGCGGGTGCGAAAGCGTTCCAGCAGCTCTCTCCGCAGAACCGGGTTCATTCGTCGTCTCCGGCGGTGATGCTGAGGAACAGCTCTTCCAGACCGGCAACCTCGAGCCGCCAATCGAAGACGTGCTTGCCGCTCGCGATGACCAGACCGAGAAGGCGGGCGGAATCCGCGTCCTCCCCGGAGAGAACAAACCGGACCCTTCCTCGCTCGACATCGACCTCGGACACCTCCGGTTGTCCTGAAAGGATCAAAGCGACATCGTCGACCTCTTCGTCGGGTGCGCGCAAGGAGACCCGTCTGGTGGCGGTGAGAGTGCGACGAATGTCCTCCAGGTTTCCCTGCGCCTTGACCCGGCCGTCGTCGATTACTGCCAGATGTGTGCAGATGCCTTCCAGCTCCGAGAGGATGTGGGAGGAAATGATCACCGATTTCCCCATGCGGGAGAGTTCGGCAATGAGTTCGCGCAGTTGCACTCGGGCCCGCGGGTCAAGGCCTGAGGCGGGCTCATCCAGAACCAGGAGCTGAGGGTCGTGAATGAGGGCCCGGGCGAGCGATAGGCGCTGCTTCATCCCCCGGGAGAGTGTGTTGACGTCCGTTGCCGCTTTTTGCTCCAGGTCCACCAACGCCAGGAGATCGGCTATCAGGGCCGGGCGTTTGGCGGCGGCCACCTTGTTAGCGGCGGCGAAGAAATCGAGGTACTCCGACGCGTTGAGGTTCTCGTAGAAGCCGAACGAGTCAGGCATGTAGCCGAGGACCTTCCGAACTGCAGCGGGGTTGGTCTCCGGATCCACCCCAACAACTTCCACCTGCCCGGCGTCACGGGAAAGCAGCGTGCTGATCACGAGCATCGAAGTGGTTTTTCCGGCGCCGTTAGGACCTATCAGCCCGAACACCGACCCCTCGGGGACTTCGAGGTCGATGCCATCCATCGCGCGCACGGGCCCATAGCGCTTCTCGACGCCGCGCAGAGTCGCTATTGCCATGTCACCACTCCAGTGAGAACCCGTAGGGCGACATTGAGGTTTCGAACGCCACGTCGAGGTTGTTGGGATCGTCGGTCGAGGCCCGCAGAAATACCTCGCCCTTCAAATTGCGATGACGCTCAAGGTCGATCTGATCTCCGGGGCTGATGGCCTCGTAGGCGTCCGCCGACCAGTCGTAGATCTCCAGGTGGCCCGGGATTTCGCCAAACATGTTGGTTACCTCGAGGATGGGGGTGCGATCGAGTGAGGTGGGGAGGTCCCAACCCACAGTCATTTGCCGGGTCTGGATGGCGAGGTAGCCGGGACCGTAATCCACCCAGCTGGCATTCCCGGCGTCGACCAGATGGGAGATCGAGATGGATTGTTCCACCGGGACGGTGGCCTGGAGGTCTACCGGCACCAGTACCAGCGTGCTTCCACTCGCTTCGAGCGTGCGGCCGTCGAGAGCGATGGGGAGGGTGAGATCGTCGGTGAAACCGAAGAAGTAGCTGTTGTCACCGTCGAGAAACCAGCTGCCCGCATTGCCCAGGGTGGCGATCCGATTCCAAATGTAAGGATCGTTCCAGAGCTGACGCTCGTTGATCACGGCGTCGCCCACGGACCCGAAGTCCTGCTGGCCGGCGATTCCCGGAGCCACGGATTCACTGCCACTGCCTCCGGGCTCGAGGGGCTCGGAAGCAAGACTCACCCGGCCCTTGGCCACCACTCCCCAGGCCCAAAAGGAGTAGGGCGAGGAGTTGGTGACGGTGGCAAGGAGCTCCTGGTCGCTGGCGCTGAAGCTCACCTCGGGAAGGGAGCCCGACTCCGGTTGCCAGCTGCTCTGGAGACCGGCCGATCCCAACTGCTCGAGGTTGAAGACGTAGCCTCCGTTGCCGTTGGCCTGTGCGGGCTCGGGTGGCCCAAATTGCTGCATTCCGGAAGGATCAAGCGTGGCCGCGAACGGGTAGGTGACCCAATCGCTGGGAGTCGAAAGGGTTCGCCGTCCACCCGCTCCCACTGCCAACACCGTGGCACTGTGCCCGATCGCCTCTTCCTCAGAGGCGATGATGACCGTGCCGTGATTGAGGACGTTGGCCTGCAGTCGCTGGCTGCCAGCCAGCCAGAAACCTCCCACGCCGAGCAAGGCCAGAACCGGAATGGTTATCCAGGCCAGTTCCCTCTTGCCAAACCGCCGGAGCAGGGCAAAGTTGACCGGACCAACCAATACCGCGTATCCCACCAGGGCCCCGAGCAGCCAGGGCAACGAGGGGACGCGCTGGTCGCCTCCGCTCACCGCCGATTGCATCAGCATTTGCTCGGGGCTCTGCCAAATCTCTCGTGGGGCAAGCTGGTATCGAGACGGAGTGAGGATCCGCGACCAGTCGTCCGACGTCATCGAGCTGAGGCTGTCGACCGCGGTCACCCAACCCCGTCCGAACGAGAAATGGTTGTCAGATCCGACGGTCAGCGGGGCGCCGAGCTCGAGGTCGAGAGCCGAAAGCCCGCTTTGGTCGACGATCAGGCGGCCCCCGCTTCGAAGCCAGTCCCGAGCGGCCGGCGGTAGCTCGGCCGGATCCTCGAGAACGAGATAGCGAGCAACACCAAACTCCGTGCCGTCTACTTGGGCCGAGGCGGCGATTATGTCGCGTCCGGTGACCGCCAGGGTGGCGCGGTCGATTCTCTCGGTGAGCTCGTCCGAACCGGCCACGGCCACAATCGGCTCGTCGGTGGCCGATCGAAGCGACAGGTTGGCGGTGGCCGACGCTTCGGTGGCGCCGTCCTCATACAGGCGGAGGCGCACCTGCGTGGACCCGACCGGGAGCCCGACCCGCACCGAGTAGGTCTTCTCGCCCCCAGCCGGGATCTCAACCGGCACCAACTGGGTAGCGCTGGCCACCCGTGCCTCGAGCTCACCGGCGAAGAGAACATCGGCCGCAATGGTGACGTCGACTGTGATCGGACGCTCCGGATCAACATAACCCGCCAGCCCGGCGCGGGCGTCAAGCCGGACGGGAGTGCTCTCTTGGGCAGTGGCGGGCAAGGCCAGACCGACGAGGATGCAGAGAATTAGGAGCCGGCGAGCCACCTTGGTCAGACGCCGGCCAGCCGGAGAGGGTTCCCCGAGAGGCACGGGGTGACTTACTTCTTCGACTGCTGGTAGTAAGGGTCGGCGCCGGACGCGTGATCGGTCACGTCCACCACCTCGGTGAGCTCGGGGATCGATTCCTTGAGGATCCGCTCGATGCCCTGTTTGAGCGTGACCTGGGCCATCCCGCACCCCTGGCAACCGCCGCCCAGTTTCAGATACGCGATGGTGCCGTCGACGGAGACCAGTTCCGCCCGGCCCCCATGAGCGGCGATCGCAGGGTTGACGGCTTCGAGTAGCACCTGACTGACCTGCTCTGCCAGCGGTCCTTCGAGCGTGCCTTGCGGGGCAGCCATCGACGGGCTAGCAACAGGACGGTTGGGATTGTCCATCGCCAGTCCGTCTTCCCCCATAGTCAGGGAGGCGCCACGCAATGGCTCCACGCTCTGATGGGGAATCATCACCTGGAGGTCGCCGTGACGCTCCACATGGTGTTCCGCCTCGGCGTCCTCGGTGGGGATGAACGCCAATTCGTAGGCGTATTGGCCCTGGCGAGTACCGGTCACCTCGATGAAAAGCCCGATCTCGCCGTCCCCCGGCTCTTGGTCCCTGAGCCCGCGGATCATTGCCAGCGCTTCCTCGGAGATGACCAGGACGTTTTCCACTGAGTCAAGTTTATCCCGCTACCCCTCAAACTTTCCGCCCGAAATTCTTAGCCTTCGCAAAATGCCGCGGGTCTTGCTGATCATCCCCACGACCTCCTATCGCGCCACCGACTTTTTCGCCGCCGCCGAGGCTCTGGGAGTCGAGGTGACAGTGGCCGCCGAGGAGCCGCTTCCGCTGATCGAACCCGAGAGGTTCATCGCCATCGACTGCGAGCGACCGGACGAGGCGGCGCAGGCCATCGTCGATCTGGGAACCGCAACTCCCATCGATGCGATTGTCCCGGTAGACGATGCCGGGGTAGTGATCGCCGCTCTCGCCGGCCAAAAGCTCGGCCTCCCCCACAACTCACCCGCCTCAGCGGCCGCGACTCGCGACAAAGCTCTTATGCGACAGCTCCTGGCAGCAGCCGAAGTCGATCAGCCCGGCTTTGCCGTTGTCGACGGGGACCCGGCTGCCGCCGCAGCAAAGATCGGATTTCCTCTGGTCACGAAGCCTCGCTCTCTCTCCGCCAGTCGAGGCGTGATCAAGGTGGACAGCCCTGCCGAGCTGGAGCCAACCATCGCCAGAGTGCGCGAGATCGGCGGCGACCGCACAGTGCTGGTGGAAGAGTTCATCGGGGGACCGGAGGTGGCGGTCGAGGGACTGGTCTGGGCTGGCGAGCTCGAGGTCCTGGCGATTTTCGACAAGCCGGACCCGCTGGAAGGTCCCTTCTTCGAAGAAACCATCTTTGTGACCCCGTCTCGCCTGCCGACTCAAGTCCAGCAGGAGGTTGCGCGCGTAACCCAATCGGCCATTTCCGCCTTGGGCCTGACCGAGGGCCCGATTCACGCCGAGCTTCGCATCGCCGGAGGGGACCGACCTCGGCTCATCGAGGTGGCTGCCAGGTCTATCGGAGGGATATGCGGACGCTCTCTCAATTTCGGTTTGCTCGACACGCCGCTCGAGGCGCTGATCCTCCGTCACGCTCTCGGGCGCCGGACCTCCCTTCCCCGCAAGACCGGAGCTTCCGGGGTGATGATGATTCCCACTCCGGCGAATGGAATCCTTAAAGGGGTTAACGGGATTGACGCGGCCCTCCAGGTTCCGGGGGTGCGCTCGATCGAGATCACAACCCCGGTAGGCGCGAGACTGCGCCGGGTGCCGGAGTTGGATCGCTATCTCGGTTTCATCTTCGCCGCCGGGCCGGATCCGTCGCTGGTGGAAGCGTCCCTCCGTCAAGCTCACGCCGGATTGGCGATCGACATCACATGAGTAGGCGACGTGGCCGCCTAGAAATCGTCAAGTACCGAAGAGAGGGTGCGCTTCCCAATCTGGGTCAGGCGTTCACCCCCACCCTGCCATGCCACGCCGAGGGCAATTGCCCAACCCCGACCCCGCCGCCACGTATCGGCGTCGACCCCGACCGCCTCTTTGAATTCCGAGCGGGCCGGTTCGGGAAACAGCATCCAGCCAACGGCGAGGTCGGTGGCGGGATCGCCGGCGCAGATATCGCCGAAATCAATCACGGCCGCGAGTCGGTCCCACTCCATGACGAGATTGAACGGATGGAGATCACCGTGCACCCAAACGTCGGGCCCTCGCCACTCCGGAGTCTGAAGGGCCTCGGTCCATGCCTGAAGGAGTCCTTCCCGGTCCACTGACTCGTCGAGGCCGTCGATTCCGAAACGGGTCCTCCGGTCCCGATCAGCCAGAGGAACCCCTCGATAGGGATTATGTGGAGCGTTGGCGGGTGCCGGAAAGTGAAGGCTCTTTAGGAACTCGCCGAGTTGCCGGGCGACGGCTTCGGAGCTCTCAGGGAGAGCAGTGTCCGCAGTAGTGCCCGGGAACCAGGGGGTGATGGACCAAGGCCAGGGATAACCACATCCCGCCACCCCTCGTCGAAGCGGCACCGGGATCGGCAACGGCAAGCGGGGGGCGATCTCGGGGAGCCATCGTTGTTCGTGGAGGACCAGCGGGACGCTGAGAGAGCGTCGCGGTAGCCGGACGGACAACTCCGACCCGAGGCGAAAGATGGCGTTGTCCCATCCGCTATCCACCGGCCGCAATGGCAGCTCGGCCAAATCGGGGTGCTGGGTGGCAAGCAGGGCCATCACCACCGCCTCATCGATTTCGAACTCGGCGGGCGGCTCACCCATTGCAGAGAACCTAGACATTCCTACGATCGGGCCATGTCGGTGCCGCGTGCTTCGATCGTGTTGCTCGTGGTTCTCGCCTGTTCGGTCCCCTCCCCCCTCCCTCCCTTACTAGTAGTGGATTCGGGTGTTACTGCCGTCGACGAAGACGGCATGAGCCTGGTGCTGCTCGACCCCGAAACCGGGGCCGTACCGAGTCAGCCGACTTGGGCTCCTGACGGAACCTTCGCCGTTTGGACCGAGATCGCTGCCGACGGGTCGGGCGCGACGATCGCGATGGGAAACGAGGAGAGTCAACGACGGATCGACGGTGGGACCGTGCCTTTCTTCTACGGATTCAGCCCCACCGGAGATTCACTCGCCTATTTGGGGAATGATCCCGAGGGGGGAGGCGTGGCCCTCGGTCTTCTCGACGTCGCTGCCGGCACTGCCCGCCTTCTTGACACGGGCCAGCCCTATTACCTCGACTGGTCTCCCGATGGATCTCGCCTGGCCGTTCATGCCAATCAATCAGATCTGTATCTGCTCAATGGCGATGGAAATCGCACCGTCCTGGACGTGCAGCCGGGCCTGTTCCAGGCACCCGCCTTTCTCAGCGACGATCGACTTTTGATCGTCGACGACGAATCATTGGCTGTCCTTGACCTCGACTCCTTGGAAGTCGATTTGATCGCCCCGGTGTCGAGATTCAGCGCCTTTGCCCCCTCGCCCGACGGCGCCCGAGTTGCGTTCATCGACAACGACGAGGCGGCCCCGGGAGCCCTAAGCCTGGTGTCGATCGAGAGCGGAGAATCCCATCGCATCGAGGAAGATCCGGTTGTGCTCTTCGACTGGTCTCCGGATGGGTCACAGCTTCTTTACATCACTCTCACCCCGGAGGGCCTGGTTCCATTCGTCTGGACCGAAGCTGAGGTCACGAGCGGCGAGCCCTTTCTCCCCACCCGCACCTTCTTCCAGTCATACTTGCCGTTTTGGGACCAATACAACCGTTTCCTGACCATGTGGCGGGCTGACGGTTCCGGCTTCATCCTCCCCCGCACCAATGGTGATGCAACCGAAATTGCCTTCTACCCGAGCGACGGGACCGCCGCGAGGGTGCTGGCCCAGGGGGAGATGGCGGTTCCGGCTCCTTAGTACATTCGGGGGGTGACCAAGACCTTCGATGCTCGCCAACTCTGGTCCTTGCCCCGGGTCGGGGCTCCGGCCGTAGCCGGCCCGGACCGCCTGGTGGTGCCCGTCACCACATTTGACGTCGACGAAAACCAAGGCACCACCCGACTCTGGCTGGTCGATGGAGAGGGGGGGTCCGAGCCCCTGACCCCCGAGGAGCTCAACGCCACCAAACCCATCGTTTCTCCGGACCTGCGGCGGCTCGCCTTCGTGGCCGCAAAGCGAGGAGAAAGCGACAAGCAACTTTATGTGGTTGACATCAGCGGCGGCGAGCCTGAAGCCGTAACCGATCTCCCCCTCGGTTGCCTGGGTGGTCGGTGGCTACCGGCGGGGTCAGAGTTGATCGTCCTTGCCTATGTCCTACGCGATCATCTGAGTACCGACGCCACCGCCGCCGAATTGGAGCGGCGCAAGAAGGCGAAGTTCACGGTCCATGAAACTGAATTCGCCACGTATCGCTATTGGGACTTGTGGCTTACCACCGGCGAGGTCCCTCATCTCTTTCGCCTCGACCTCGAGGATCGCCAGCTTTCCGATCTCACCCCCAATGCCATCCGTTGGTGGCAATGGCCCAACACCGATGATCCCTGGGACAACTTCGACATCTCACCCGACGGACGATTCGTCGCCTTCTCCGCCGACGCCTCGGATCCGCCGCATCGACAACTGCGACATTCGATCTTCGAACTCGACCTCACCACCGGTGAGGAACGGGAGCTGACCCCGACCGCCCCTTCTCACGCTTCACGGCCCCGCTATTCCCCAGACGGGCGAGAGATCCTTTTCGGTCAGCAAATCCAGCCTGGCTTCTACGGAGATCGAGTAAGGCTGGCGATCTCCGACCGGGCGAGCGGTGTGCACCGCATTCTGACCGAGGAATTCGATCGGTCTTGTGACATGTGGACCTTCGACGGGCAGGAGGAAATCATCTTCCTGGCAGAGGATCATGCCCGCACCGCGCTCTACCGCCTCTCCCCTATCCAGGACGGTCCAATCGAGCTGGCACGTGGGGGCACGCTGGCCTCCCCGGTCGTGGATGCCAATGGCACCGTGTTCATGCTGCGACATGGCTTCACCCAGCCGCCGGAGGTGGTCCGTCTTGATTCGGAGGGAGCACTGGTACCGGTCACTCACTTCACCGACCCGCACCTGACAGACGTCGCTTGGGCTGAAATCGAGGACCACACCATCCCCGGAGCGGACGGCGAACCGGTGCAGTTCTATCTCGTCAATCCTCCCGGCGACAGTGGCCGCAAACCACTGGTCCATCTCATCCATGGGGGGCCGCACGCATGTTTCGGCGACTCGTGGCAATGGCGTTGGCATGGGCAGATCTTCGCCGGGTTCGGCTATCGGCTGGCGCTGGTGAACTTCCATGGCTCCACCTCTTTTGGAGAGGCGTTCACATCTTCGATTAGAGGCGCCTGGGGTGACATGCCTCACCGGGACATCGAAGCCGTGACGGATCATCTGATCGGTCTAGGACTGGTCGACGAAGCACGAATGGCCATCGCCGGGGGCTCGTACGGCGGATACTTGACCGCCTTCCTCACCACCCAGACCGACCGCTACGCCGCCGCCATCGTCCATGCCGGAGTGACAAATTTCGGCGGCACCTATGCCTCCGATGTCACCGCCGGCCGCCCCCAGGCGTACGGAGCCGAGATCTTCGAGGATCGGGCGCGGGTGGATCGCTACAGCCCGTCCTCACACGCCTCCGGCTACCAAACCCCGACCCTGGTGATCCATGGCGAGAAGGACTACCGGGTTCCCCATACCCAGGGGCTCGAGCTGTACGGGGTCCTCAAAGCCAAGGGCGTTCCCGCCCGGTTGCTGTTCTACCCGGGGGAGAACCACTGGATCCTGAGCCCGCAGGCCTCCCTCCACTGGTATGGGGAGGTAGAGCGCTGGCTGAACCTTTACTTGAACGTGAAGCCTTAGCCGCGCCATCGCGAGTAAGACGATTTTGTCATTCACCGCCATCGTCCTCACCGGTGGCGATCCCGTCCCGGCGTCGCTCAGGCACCAACTGCCGCGAGCCGATCTCGTGATCGCAGCCGACTCGGGCTACCACCTCGCCCCCGTTCTCGGCATCGATGTTGATCTCGTGATCGGGGATTTCGACTCCATCGATCCGGGGGCCGACCTCTCTCGTTCCGAGATCGTTCGTCACCCCACCGACAAGGACCACTCAGATCTGGAACTTGCTTTCGCCGCCGCGGCAGGGCGCCAGGCCACCGACGTGATTGTGGTGGGCGGCGGTGGCGGGAGGCTCGATCACCTCCTCGCCAACGCCGGCGTCATCGCTTCCCACGACCGCGCCAGGGTCACCTGGCTCACCGGGCGCGAAATCATTCACGTGGTCACCGCGAGCCGAACCGTCACCGGGTCGGCGGGAGACATCGTGACTCTCCTCGCCCTCGGGGGCGACGCTGGGGGTGTCAGCACTCGCGGCCTTCGCTATCCGCTCGAACGCGAAACCCTTCCCTTTGGCTCGGCGCGCGGGCTCTCGAATGTGATGCTCTCAACGGAGGCGACAGTCTCAGTCGATTCAGGGGTATTGATCGCCGTCCATATCCATAGCCCGGGCGACGTTCTCTAGTCTCAAGACGTGGAGTTCCAACTCGACTTCGACTCGATCGTGAACATGGTCGTGGCGGCTGCGCTTTCAGCGGTGATTGGTCTCGAGCGGGAGTTACGCCACCAGGACGCCGGACTTCGCACCCACATGTTGGTCGGCCTCGGGGCTGCGCTCTTCGCGTCCGTCGGCATCGCTCTCGGCACCGATCCCACTCGCATCGCCGCCCAGGTGGTATCGGGAATTGGCTTCCTCGGCGCCGGAGCCATCTTCCGATCGGGAGAGACGATTCGGGGGCTAACCACGGCGGCGGGACTTTGGGTGGTCGCCTCCATCGGAGTCGCCGCCGGATCGGGGCTGATTCAGTTGGCGGTCATAGCCGCATTGGTCGGCTTGGCCATCCTTCATGGTCTGGCGCCGGTGGTCGATCGAATCAGCGACAAGCAGGCGCGAGCCGCGGGCGAGTCTCAAGAACTGTCATAAACCTCCGGATTGGCACAGGCCGGCAACCGCTCTCCAGCCAACCCGGCGGCGAGATTGTCAACGGCCATTTGGGCCATCGCCTTTCGGGTGGCGTGGCTGGCCGAGCCGAGATGAGGGATGATCAGGCAATTGTCCATCAGCACCAGCCGGTGGTCGGGGGGTATGGGCTCGGGATCGGTGACGTCGAGAGCCGCCCGGGCGATCTCTCCTGTGGCCAGCGCATCCGCTAAGGCCTCGGGGTCTATGAGCGGTCCGCGGGCAATGTTGACCAGAGTGGCGGTCGGCTTCATCAACTTCAGCTCGGCTCGGCCGATGAGCTGCCGCGTCTCGGATCTGAGTGGCGCCGACAGGATCACATGATCGGCCGATCGCAGAAGGTCGGGAAGCTGTAGGTATGACACGCCGAGCGTCTCCTCGGCGCTGACCTTGCGATTCGGTCCGGTGTAGAGCAAGCGACAATCGAATCCCCGCAGACGGCGGGCGATCGCTGAGCCGATCCGGCCCAGGCCGACGATCCCGACGGTCGAGTGATGGAGGTCGGCGCCCAGAAGCAGGTCGCTACTCCATCGCTCCCATCCCCCGTTTCGCACCAGCCGCTCGCCTTCGGGCAATCGGCGGACGGAGGCCAGCAGGAGGGCGATGGCGGTGTCCGCGGTGGTGTCGGTCAGGACGCCGGGGGTATGTCCGACCGGAATCCTTAGCTCGGTACACGCCGCCAGGTCGAGGTTGTCGAGGCCAACGGCGAGCTGCGAAATCACGCGCAGGTTCCGAGCACCTTCGAGCAGCCCACGATCTATACGGTCGGGAATCGAACAGAGCAGGCCCTCGATCTCGCCGATGAGCGCCGCCAGCCTCCCGGGGTCCATCGGCTCCGGACCTGGTTCTTGCCAGCGGTCGCCGGCAGGAAGGTGTGCTTCGACCTCATCCGGCAAAGGGGCGGTGACGACGTATCGAAACACCCGCGCAGGGTAGGTTGGGGAGGTGGGATCCAAGGTGAGCCTCTTGGCTCTGCTCGTGCTGGTCGCATGCTCGGGCGGCGACCAACCCGGATATGCCCTGGTGGAGCCCACGGTGACGGTGCCGCCGACGTCCGTGGCGCCTCCCGTCACTCCCGTGTCAGCGTCGACCACCACAACGATGGCCGTTCCGGTTTACGAGACGGCCGTGGCCCACACGAGCGAACCCGTCAGCATTTTCGTATCGCCTACCGTCTCCATCGAAACCCGTACCATCCCCGCCGAAACCATCCTTGGCACCCCCACGGTGATGCCAGTTCTGGAAGGTCCGGCCAACGGCTGGGTCAAGCTCTTACTCCCCGGTCGTCCCAACGAAGCCAATGGTTGGGCCCGGGCGGAGCAATTCCGATTTCAGCAAGTCGATCAGCGGATCGAGGTCGACCTCACAACCATGACTTTGACGTTTTTCGAGAAAGGCACGCCACAGATCACCACTCCGGTGGCGATCGGATCGCCAACCAATCCCACGCCGCCGGGCGATTTCTTCGTCACCGACATCGTCGTCCTCACCGATCCCTCCGGCCCCTGGGGCCCATATGCACTCGGCCTCTCCGCTCGCTCGGACACCATCACCGAGTTCAATGGAGGTGACGGGATCATCGGCATCCACGGCACCAATCGGCCCGACCGGATTGGCGAGCCGGTCTCGCTCGGTTGCATTCGGGTCCCGAATGAGGTCATTGTCCAGATCGCCGAGCGAGTTCAGCTCGGCGTGCCGGTCAGCATCCGCTGATCAGCGCGGGATCTCTCTCCAGGGAAGGTCCTTGTCCACCCGGGGCTCACCTGGCAAGCCCAGGACGCGCTCGCCGAGAATGTTCTTCATGATCTCGGAGGTTCCGCCCTCGATGGAATTGGCCCGGGCTCTGAGAAACCCACGCTGGCGGGAGACCCGTCCGAGGCCGGCCGCCTCCGGGCGCACGAAGGGATAGCCCCCGGGCAACAGCATTCCTTCCGCTCCCATCAGATCGACGGTGAAGTTGGTGATCTTCTTGTTCAGCTCGGCCCAGTGAAGCTTCGACGTCGACCCCTCGGGTCCTGGGGTCCCCTTTTGCAGGAGCTCGTTGGCCCGGCTGCCTGTGAGGCGAGCAACTTCGGCTTCCACCCAGAGCTTCATCAGCTCGTCGCGCAGATAGTCGTCATCGAGCTGGCGTTCGTGCCACACCTCGATTGCTTCGGCGATCGCTCCCCCACCCCGCGGCAGGGCGGTGAGCCCAATGGCCACCCGCTCGTTCATCAGTGTCGTCAGTGCTACCCGCCATCCGTCGCCGACATCGCCGAGCCGATAAGCGTCGGGCACGCGGGCGTCAGTGAAGTAAATCTCGTTGAACTCGGCTTCCCCGGTGATCTGACGGAGAGGACGCACTTCGACCCCAGGCTGATCCATGTCCACGATGAAGTAGGTGATGCCGCGGTGCTTGGGCACGTCGGGATCTGTGCGCGCCACCAGCATTACCCAGCGCGAGGTGTGAGCCAGCGTGGTCCACACCTTCTGGCCATTGACCACCCACTCGTCGCCATCGCGTACCGCCCTCGTGGCGAGTCCGGCCACATCGGAACCGGCCCCGGGCTCCGAGAACCCCTGGCACCAGATCTCCTCGGCGGTGAAGAGCGGGCGTAGCCACCTCTGGCGCTGCTCCTCGGTGCCATGGGTTGCCACCGTCGGCGCCCCCATCCCGTAGCCGATGACATTGCGGGAGATGTTGTCCTGGCTGGCCCCCGCCTCGCGCAACCGAGAATTGATTCGACGTTGGAACGAAGGCGCCAAGCCGAGGCCGCCGTCGCCCTCCGGAAAGTGGACCCAGGCGAGGCCGGCGTCGAACTGCTCGCCCCAGAACTCGACATCGGGTGTTCGGTCGGGGGGAAAATCGGAAAGGAGCCGGTCGACCGCCTCGTCGACCCGGGTTTCGGCGGAAATCGTGGTCACGCTGGTCAGACTAAATCGTTCTGCGGGCTGCAACCGTTGTCCAGCAACGGTTGCGACCCTGGGTCGCGTCTCAGCCGTCGGATAGGTGGCGGCCGATGATCATGATTTCCTCGTTGGCCGAAAGCGGGATCTCGTAGCTGGAGATGTCGCGGATCTCGTCGAGGTGAGCAGCCACTTCCTCCACCGTGGGGACCATCTTGGGGCCGGCGAACCATCCGGCGTTGGTGCCGATGAAGATACGTCCGTAGCGCCCACCCCCGGCGGTGAAGATCTCGTGGGTGAACTCATTCGCCTCCGAACAGAGATACACCACGATCGGCATCACCTGTTCGGGAGCGACTAACTCGGTCATCGGACCCAGCAACTGTTCTGTCATCCGCGTCCGAGCCACAGGTGCGATCACGTTCGAGAGAATCCCATACTTCGCTCCCTCGATGGCGATGACGTTCGAGAGCCCCACTAGGCCCGCCTTAGCCGCTCCGTAGTTGCTCTGACCGAAGTTGCCGAAGATGCCCGCGTTTGAGGAGGTGAACACGAAACGACCGTATTGCGCCTCCTTCATCGCCCGGAAGGCCGGCAGCGAAACGTGGAAGGCGCCCAGCAAGTGGGTGTCGATTACTCCACTGAGTTCCTCGAGACCAAGGTTGGCGAAGCTCCGATCACGGAGGATGCCGGCATTGTTGATCACGATGTCGACCGACCCGAACGTCTCGAGGGCGGCCGAGATGATCGCCTCGCCGCCTTGGGGCGTGCTGACGCTGTCATAGCTCGCCACCGCCTCGCCCCCGTCGGCGACGATCTCGCCCACCACTGCATCGGCGGCGTTGGTTCCCTTCCCGGTTCCGTCCACGGCACCGCCGAGATCATTGACCACAACTTTCGCTCCCCGGCGGGCGAGTTCCCGGGCATAGCTCTGGCCAAGACCGCCACCGGCCCCGGTGACAACGGCTACCCGGCCATCGAAGGTGATCTTTTCGCCGCTCACGGGTTGGAAGGAGTCACTGCAGGGCCCTCGTCAAGAAGGTCGCCATCTGGTCGCGGCGCACCGCATCAAAGGGGCAATAGCGGGCGGGGCTGGCACTGCACCCAGTTGTCACCCCGGCCTCCCTGATCGCCTCGACGGCCGGTGCATACCACTCGGTAGCCGGCACGTCCGAAAAGAACGTGCTGCCCAGACCGACCGGCAGCCCGAAGGCGCGGGCAAGAAACACCGCCATCTCGGCTCGGCTCACTGCCAGGTTGGGCCCATAGTTGCCATCGCCCAAGCCGGAGGTGATCTGGAGGGCAGCAAGAGCCTCCACGTAGGGGGCATACCAGGCACCGGCGGGTACATCGTTGAAGGTGCCGGAGAAGGATGATGCCGGTGGCTCTCCGATCGTGGCCAAGAGGAAGGCCGCCATCTCGGCCCGGGTAACCCCATTCCCGGGACAGAAGCGGTCGACCGTAGGGGGATTACAGCCGCGAGTGATACCTCGGTCGGCGATGAACTCGATGTTCGGCTCGTGGGGGTTGCCGTCGTCGTCGATAAAGCGCTCGGCCACGCTGGCACCGGTCAACGTCACAACGAATCCGTCTCCCGTTCGGGCGGCGACGTCCACAGTGACATTGCGGATCGAGAAGCTCGAGCCGACCTCGTGCACATGGGCCGTTCCGGCTGGATCGTTGATCGCCGGAACCTGCATCGTCCGTCGGTCGGGGCCGACGCATTGGCCTCCGATCTGGAATCCGCATCCGGCAGGACTCTGATCGATCCGGTAGACCTCCACCCCTTCGGCGGGAAGGCCCGCGTCGGCACCCGATCGAAGGCGAACGCCGATCGTCTCGAAGACACCGCGCGCTTCAGTCGGCAAAACGATGAGCTGCAAACCGGCGTTGGCCCGGAGCGTGTACGAGAACGAACCTCCGCGGTGAAAGATCAACTCGGTGGGATCGAGCCAGCCGCTGGCATATCGATTGACCCCAATCGTCCCGATGTCGAGAGACTCGCGGTCGCCGCCACTCATCACGTCCATCGGGTTGTCGTACTCGTAGACAATGTTGCCCTCGAAGTCGACCAACCCCCCGAACGAATGCGGCCAGAAAATTGCATGGCCGATCTCGTGGGCGACGGTGCGAAGAGCGGGAGCGACGCCTCCCACCGTCGCCGAGGTCGATCCCCCGACTACGGCCAGGCGAGCATTTTGGGGATAAGTGCCCGCGCAGAAGCCGCCGGGAAAGCAAGGCACCCCTCCGGTGGCATAGCCGCCCGTGTAGTCGGCATCGACCACGATGATCGCCCCCTCCGAGCCGCCGGCAGTTCCATTGCGGACCAGTGACTCGCATTCGCTCTGGAAGCGAAACGGCTGATCGGGCCAGTTCGACGGTTGCGATGCCACCACGCGTCCGGCGGCTACAAATCGGGGTGAGTAGGCGCCGCCAGAGATAGCCTCGAAGTAGGGCCGGACCGAGGAGTCGAAGAGCGCGGCCGCGGCCGCCGCGGTCACCGCCACCGTGCCGTCAGGGACGTCACAGACCCACACCTCCCAGTTGTCGGCCCCGCTCGAGTAGGTACGGGTCTCGTCCCGGTAGGCGATGAGGTCGATGGGATCCGATTGATAGGGATCGGTGGTCTGGGCGCGGGCCGGCGATGCGATGACAAAGCAGGCGAGAAGGCTCGCGGCTATTCGAATGTTTCGAGTCGATGCTGTCCGCATCGGCCCCCCTTTAGGAGTACATCTCCTCGATGTCGCTCCGGTACTTGTCGAGAACGACATTGCGCTTGAGCTTCAGCGAGGGCGTGATCTCGCCGGTGTCGGGCGACCAGATGTCCCCCACGATGGTGAACTTCTTCACCTGCTCCACCCTGGCCACCTCCTGGTTGGCCGAATCCATCGCCGCCTGCATCTCGGCCTGTACTTCCGGCAACCGGCTGAATGAGGCCAGGTCGGTGAAAGTGATGTCGTTTTTCGCCGCCCACAGCGGCGCCTCTTCGGGATCGAGAGCAATGATCATCGAGAGATAGGGCTTGCTGTCGCCAACCATGCAGGCCTGCGAGACGAGAGCATGGTTCTTGATCGCCGTCTCCAGCTTGGCGGGGGCGATGTTCTTACCGGCGGCATTGATGATGATGTCCTTCTTCCGCCCGACGATATAGAGATAGCCATCGTCATCGAAGCGCCCCAGATCTCCGGAGTGAAGAAACCCATCGGAGTCAAAGGTTTCCGCCGTCTCTTCGGGCATCTTGTAATAGCCGCCGGTGACGACCCCTCCCCGCATCAAGATCTCGCCATCATCGGCCAGGACGATCTCGACTCCGGGAATCGGACGTCCCACGCTGCCAATCCTCTCCTGGCCGGCGACATTGCTCGTGGCCGGACCGGTCGACTCGCTCATGCCATAGAGCTCGAACAAGGGAACCCCGATCCCGCGGAAGAAGTAGATGAGGTCGGGTGAGATCGGAGCGGCGGCGGTGATAGCAACCTCGAGGGCGTCCATGCCAAGGCCATGGCGGACCTTCGAGTAGATCAAGCGCTCGAAGAGCACGTGCTTCAACCGATCGAGGAATCCGATCGACTTTCCGCTTTGAACTCTCCGCACCATCTCGGCGCCATGGGCGGCCGCACTACGAATCAATTTCTCGCGCCGCGGATCCTCGGCGAAGCGGGCTTGAAGACGATTGTGGAACTTCTCCCAGACTCGAGGCACGGCGACAAAGATCGTGGGCCGGGCCTTTTGGACGTACTCGAGGACCATGCCGATGTCGGGGCAGTACCACACCTCTCCAGCCAGATATACCCCGAGGTAATGGGTCGACATCCGCTCGGCGATATGGGCGAGCGGAAGGTAGGAGACCATGCGCGGGTTCTCGCCGGGATCGACCGCCCGACGTAGGCATTCTGCGGTCCAGACGATGTTGCGATGGCTGATCATCACCCCTTTGGGGACACCGGTGGTGCCCGAGGTGTAAATCAGGGTGGCGAGATCATCGGGGCGAGCCGCGCCCGCCGAGCGCGTCACCAGCTCAGGGTCGGCCGCCAATGCGCTCCTCCCCTTTTCGAGCAAGTCCTCCCAGGAAAGCACCCACTCCGTGGTGTCGTAGTTCTCTGCTCCCTCCAACAAGACCACGTACTGGAGGGCGGGAAGATCTGTCCGAATTGCCTCCCACCTCTTCATAAAGGTGAGGTCTTCGAGGACCGCCACTTTGGCCTCGCAGTTGGCGGCGACGTATTTGATCTGGTTCTGGGCCAGGGTGGAGTAGATGGTCACTCCGGCGGCACCGGCGTGGATGGCAGCAAGATCGGCAATGACGTGCTCGGGGCGGTTGCCGGCCATGATGGCGACAAAGTCGTCGGGCTTGATCCCGAGGGACAGCAAACCGGCCGCCGCCTCATGCACCACGCTCCGGTATTGCTTCCAGGTCAGGTGGCGCCAGAGATCGCCTTCTTTCCAATGGATGGCCGCCTTGTCGCCATCTTTCTCCGCGTTGCGGTCGAAGAGGGTGATAAGAGTCTTTCCCTCGACTGCGGCGTCGATCGCGGCAGCTTCGGCAGCGGTATTATTCGGACCCATCACTCCTCCGTGGCGACTCGATGCCGGAGGAGCATACCGATGGAGGCCTCGTCGTAGCCAAGTTCGGCGAGAACCTGGCGGGTGTGGGATCCGGCATTGGAGGGCGGCCGAGGTCGATCGAGCGGCGTATGAGAGAAGCCCGGGGCCGGCGCCGCCTGCAGGAGCCCATCCACCTCGATCATCACCCCCCGGCTCTGGAGATGGGGATCGGAGGCAGCTTCCGACCACCGCCGCACCGGGCTCAGGCACGCATCGGTCGAGGCGAATAGCTGTTCCCAGTGCTCCATGGTCTCGGACACGACCACGTCGCCGATGGCTTTGGTGAGAAGAGGCCACCCGCTGCGGTCGTACTGGGGTGGTAGGGCGGCCTCGTCGAGACCGAGCCCCTTCAATAGCTCGCTAAAGAATTGGGGCTCAAGGGCGCCGATAGCGACTTCGCGACCGTCGGCGGTGGGATAGGCCCTATAGAAGGGAGCGCCTCCGTCGAGCAAATTTTCCTCGCGCCGTTCGTTCCAGGTCTCGCTGGCGATGGCGCCGTGGATCAAAGAAGCCAGAAGCGCCACGCCATCGACCATCGCCGCATCGACCACCTGGCCGGGCAGCCCCCGTTGAGCGGCCGTCAAGGCGCTGAGGACTCCCACCAGGAGCAGCATCGCTCCCCCGCCGTAGTCTCCGATCAGGTTGAGGGGTGGGACGGAATGTGCTTTGGGGCCGATCGCTCCCAGCACTCCGGTGAGCGAGAGATAGTTGAGATCGTGACCGGCGGTCGAGGACCGCGGGCCGCTCTGCCCCCAGCCGGTCATCCGACCGTAGACCAGACCCGGGTTTCGTTCCAGGCATGGACCAGGGCCCAATCCGAGCTTCTCCATCACCCCCGGTCGATATCCCTCGATCAGGATTTGAGCTCTCTCAATCGCCCGCAGCGCCACCTCCACGGCACCGGGTTGTTTGAGGTCGAGGGCGATGCTCCGCCGGCTGCGCTTGGTCGGATCACGGGGGAAAAACCGGTCTAGTGGGGACGAGGCGACCCGATCGATCCGGATCACGTCGGCTCCGAGATCGGCCAGCACCATTCCCGCCCATGGCACCGGACCGATCCCGGCCATTTCCACCACTCGCACGCCTTGCAACGGACCCACGAGTTTCATTCTTCTACGTAAGAATGAAACGATGAAGAGCGGGATCACTGTTACCGCCACGGGTCAGGCATTTGTCACGCCCGACCAGGCGATCGTCAATTTGTCCGCGAGTGCAGTGCGCGCCGATGCTGCCGACGCCATGACTGAGGTATCCCGTCGAATCCAGGCGCTTCTGGGCGGTTTGCGCCAGGCCGGCATCGAGGAAGGCAACGTGCAGACGAGCGACCTCAGCCTTTGGCCGGAGACCGATCGCAACGGTGCGCCCCTCGGCTATCGGGCTCGAAATGGGGTGCGGATCACCCTCACCGACGTTTCGAGAGTCGGAGAAATAGTCGCCTCCGGGCTGGCGGCCCTTGGCGAGGGAGCGGAGATGAGCGGGGTGAGCTTTGGTCGACGCGACATCGACGCGGCCGAGGCAGTGGCCAGGTCCGCCGCCTGGAAAAGGGCCGTCAGCACAGCCTCTCAGCTCGCCGACCAAGCCGGCCTCACGCTCGGGCGGCCGCTTTCGATCGAGGAATCCAATCCGATGGGACCACCTCGGCCACTGGCTCGTATGGCGATGGCCGAGGCAGTACCGATCGAATCGGGGAGCTTTACCGTCACGGTCGCTCTCACCGTGCGCTTCGCCATTGTCGGGTGATGGGCCGCCACAGCGGCGTCCTGGCCCACGTCAGTTCGCTCCCCACAACCGAGGGAATCGGAACCATCGGCGAGGCCGGGCGCCAATTCGTTCGCTCCCTAGCTGACGCGGGTCAGCGGTACTGGCAGATGCTGCCGGTGGGACCAACTGGTTATCAGGACTCGCCCTATCAGTCCCCATCGACCCATGCCGGCAACCCACTTCTGATCGATCTCGATGACCTCGTCGCCGACGGTTGGCTGCGATCGAGCGAAGTTGAACCTCTCGCTGAGCTCTCGCGTGGCCGGGTCGACTTTGGAGCACTGATTCCGCGCAAAAGGCAATTACTCACTACCGCCGCCACCCGCTTCCTGCGATCTGACGGCGGTCGTGGGTACGACGCCTTTCGTCAGACCCAGTGGCTTGACGAATTCGCCATCTTCTCGGCTCTCAAGACCAGCTTCGACCAGCGACCCTGGGTCGAGTGGCCGCCGGAACTGGCAATGCGCGACGCGGCGGCCGTGCGGGACGCCAGCCAGCGGCTCGCGGAGTCAATCGAAGTCGAGCGCGCCATTCAGTTCTTCTTCCATCGCCAGTGGGATGCCCTTCATGCGTTTGCTCGGCGGCGGGGTATCGAGATGATCGGAGACCTGCCGATCTTCGTCGCCCATGACTCGGCTGATGTTTGGTCGCGCCCGGACCTCTTCTACCTCGGAGAAGACGGTCGCCCGTTCATCGTCGCCGGCGTACCCCCTGATTACTTCTCGAGTACCGGGCAACGATGGGGCAACCCGCTATACCGCTGGGACCGCCATCGGGCGGAGGGCTACCGATGGTGGGCCGAGCGGCTCGGCGGGGCGTTCGCTCGTTTCGATCTCGTCCGCATCGACCACTTCCGGGGCTTTGTCGCCTATTGGGAGATCCCGGCGTCGGAGCCAACCGCTGTCAAGGGCCGTTGGGTGGAAGGACCGGGCGCCGACCTCTTCAATCGGATCAGAGCCATGGGCGAACTCCCGATCATCGCCGAGGATCTGGGGATCATCACTCCCGAGGTCACCGCCTTACGACGACAGTTCGGGTTTCCGGGGATGAGGGTCGCGCAGTTTGGTTTCGACGTCGAAGCCGATACGTCGCTCCATCACCCGCACAACTATCCCCTCGATGTCGTCGCCTATACGGGGACCCACGACAACGACACCACCGTCGGATGGTTCTGGGGCGACAATCATCGCCACGACCGTCGTCGTCTCAACCGCAATCGCCGCCGGTTGTTGCAAACCACCGGCACTCGAGGCGAGGAGATCAACTGGGAGATGATCGATCTGGTCTTCGAGTCGAATGCGTCGGCCGCCATCATCCCGATCCAAGACGTGCTCGGCTTGGGCTCGGAAGCCCGAATGAATACTCCTGGCACCGAGATAGGCAACTGGACTTGGCGCATGTCGGAACCAATTCCCCCCCGTCTGCTCGAACGGCTGGCGAAGGCCACCGAAAAGAGTTACCGCAGATGACCTGGGATCCGTCTTGTTACAACGCCCATGGCGACCACAGGCTTCGGCCCGGTCGCGAGCTCATGGCCCGAGTGCCGATCGACCCGTCGCTCGTCTATGACCTCGGCTGCGGCAGCGGCGAGCTCACCAGTGAGCTGGGAAAGCGGTGGCCGGCCGCCACCGTCATTGGAGTCGACAACTCCGAAGAGATGCTGGCGAAAGCCCGGCCTCACGGAAACGTCCGCTTCCAACAGCAGCGCATCGAAGATTGGAAGCCTGAGGACGCTCCGGATCTCATCTTCTCCAACGCTGCCCTCCACTGGGTGGCTGATCACGAGCGACTCTTTCCCCGACTGCTCGGCGAACTGGCGGCGGATGGAGTCCTCGCCATTCAGATGCCCGACAACTGGCATGAGCCGACTCACCAACTCATTTACGAGGAGGTTGACCGCCGGGGGTGGACCCATCTCCTGGATGGGCATCTTCTTCGAAATCCCGTCGCCCGGATTGATCAGTACCTGGATTGGCTAGCTCCGGTCAGCGAAACCGACATCTGGCGCACGACTTACTACCAAACGATGGATGGGCCCGATCCGGTGCTGTCCTGGGTTCGGGGGTCAGTGCTGGTACCAGTGCAATCGATCCTTCCCCCTGCCGACTTCTCAGACTTGTCTAACGCCCTCGCCGACGCCTACCGCCGAGCCTATCCACCGTCCCCGTCGGGTCAGACGATCTTGCCGATCAGTCGAGTGTTCTTAGTGGCCACTTCGTAGCCAGAATTTTTTTTCGGATTCCTCTGCCAAACGCAGAATTTGTCACACCCCCTCTTCATTATGAACGTATGTTCGAATGGGATGGTGAATTGGATCAGATCGATCGGTGGGAAGAAGAGTTGGTGTCCTGCGAAAGGCAAATCAACCGGCTCCGCTCCCGGCAGGCGGAATTAGTCGGGAAGCTCGATCCCCATCAGATCGCCTGGTCCTCGGGCGACCGCAACGTCACCGACTGGCTCTCCTCCACCCTCGACCTCTCCCATCAAACCGCCTCCCGACTCCGCACCCTGGCCTATTCGCCTCATTCCCAGATCAAAGCCGAGCTGGGAAAGGCGGGGATCTCCCTCGACCGGGCGGCCTTGTTGGTCGAGCTTTCCAAGACCGGGCTCGCTGAGTCAGAAGTGCTCTCTTTGTCCCCCGACTACTCGCTGGGAAAGCTCTATGGGATGCTGGAGAAAAGGAGAAGGGTCTCCCCGGAGGACTCCCAGACCTCCTTCTCCGACCGTTATCTGGTGATCCAGCCCTCCTTGGACCAATCCGCCCACAAGATCTGGGGGCTGGCGGTGGGTCCCGATGGGGAGATGATCGCCCATGCCCTCCACCAACGGGAGACCGAGCTCCCGGTCCTGGAAGACCAGACCACCGGCCAACGGCGGATCGACGCCCTGGCCGCGATCTGTCTCGACTCGCTCACCGGGACCGCCGGGGAGGAAGAAAGCGGAGAGAGGCGAGCGGTGACGGTGGCCGAGGTCTTTGTTGACGCCGCCTTGGCTTCGGAAACTTCGGGCGAGGCGGGGGTGACCCTCTCCTCAGGACCCAAGCTGGGACCCGACTTCCTGTCCGAGATCCTCTGTGGGGGAAAGGTGCGACTGATCGCCCAAGATCTCCACTGTCTCTACTACTCCGACCTGGGGGAGGCGGTTCCTCCCGCCCTCCGGGCCCTGGTGCTGGCCCGGGACCTGGGGATGTGTTCGATCGAGGGCTGTCGTTCCCGTTACCGGCTCCAGATCCACCACATCCATCCCCGTTCCCGGGGTGGGAGCCATCACCCCGACAACCT
>JAICGW010000011.1 GCA_025922945.1 Acidimicrobiia bacterium
CCGGTGATGGACCTGCCTCGGCTTGGGCCTTCGCGGCCGGACTGATGGCAGTGCTCGGGCATTGCTATCCCGTCTTCCATCGCTTTCGAGGCGGCAAGGGCGTCGCCACCGGTGGCGGGGTGCTGCTATTTGCGGTCCCCATAGTCGGCCTCATCCTCAGTGCTCTCTGGGTAACCGTGGCCAAGGTGGGAACGGTGGCCTCGATCGCTTCTTTGATCGTCGTCGCTGCCTCGATCCCCCTACTCATCTGGCAAGGCGTTGAGGGTTGGGCGCTCTTCTGGTTTGGGGTGATGCTGGGCCTAGTTATCTACCGCCACCGTGGGAACATATCGAGGATCGTGAAAAGACGTGAACCATCGGTGGTGAGGTGACCGCCACAGTCGCCGTCATCCCCGCCGCCGGCCGGGGAACGCGGATGCGACCGGCCACCCGGATCGTGCCCAAGGCGTTGGTGACCGTGGTCGACCGCCCGGCCGTTCAGTATGTGGTCGAAGAAGCCGTGAGGGGCGGGGCCGATGAGGTGATCATGGTCGTCGACCTCGACGCCGGCCACCTTGTCCAGCAACATTTCTTGATGGAGGGCCGTCTTCCTGGCCTGGAGGACATCAAGATCCGGGTCGTCGTCCAGGAGGAGCCGCTAGGCCTGGGCCACGCCGTTTGGGAGGCTGCCGAGGCGGTGCGAGACCGGTCCTTCTTCTGTTTGCTGGCCGACAACATCGTCCGCCCCGGGGGCGACGTGCTCCCCGCCCTGGCTGCAGCCTCGCAAGGCAACTCAGCAGTCTGCCTGCGCCGTCTGACCGATGAGTTCCTCTCCAAATACGGAGTGGTGGTGCCCGGCTCCGATGTGGTTGACCGCACGCTCGACGTCATCGGGGCGGTGGAAAAGCCTGGTCCCGAGCACGCCCCTTCCGACCTCGGCCTCATCGGCCGCTATCTCTTCACGCCCGAGATCTTCGAGGTCCTAGCCAAGCTGCCGCCCGGTCATGGCGGCGAGATCCAGCTCACAGACGCCATCGATCGACTCGCCTCCTCGGGGAAGTGCCGGGGGTATGTCGCCGAAGAGGACTTGCTCGATGTCGGGACGCCGAGGGGTTTGGTCGAAGCCACCTGGGTGCTGGGCCGGAGCCAGTTTCCCGACCTCGAATAGATGCTCCCGCTCCCACAAGCCCAACGGCAGGTGCTGGAGAACCTCCCCTCGATGCCGATCGAGACCGTTTCGCTCGGTCAGGGCCTCGGCCTGGTCCTGGCCCGACCGGCCATAGCCACCCATCCGGTTCCACCCTTCGCCAACTCTGCCATGGACGGGTACGCGGTTCGAGCGAAGGATGTGGCGGTGGTTCCGGTCGACCTGAAGGTCACAGAAGACGTACCAGCGGGGTCGGTGGCCACCGGGACGGTGGACTCCGGGACTGCAATCAAGATCATGACCGGGGCGCCAATCCCGGAAGGAGCCGATGCCGTGGTGAGGGTGGAAGACACCGACCACGAGGGCGAGATCGTGACCGTACGGGAGAGTGTTTCCGTTGGCACCTCGGTCCGGCCCGCCGGTGGTGACGTCGCCGCCGGAACGATCCTGGTGGAGACCGGGGTCCGCCTCAACTCCGCCCATATCGGGGTCCTCGCCAACAACGGTTTCGCCCGGCTGGAGGCCCATCGGCGTCCAGTGGTGGCGGTGGCGTCGACTGGCGACGAGTTAGTAGCGGTCGACGACGGTGAGCTCGGGCCGGGCCAGATCCGGGACTCGAACCGCCCCATGCTCATCGCGCTCCTCGAGGAATTGGGGGTCGAGGTGGTGGACCTTGGCCGCATCCCCGACGTCGAGGAGCGATTGCTGGCGACCTTGCAAGAGGGCGCTGACCGAGCCGATGCCATCGTCACGTCGGGCGGGGTTTCGATGGGGGAGTACGACCTGGTGAAGGCGGTGCTGAAGAAGTTGGGCGACGTCGAGTTCTGGCAGGTGGCGATGCAGCCAGCCAAGCCGTTCGCGTTCGGCCGAGTTTCGTCGACCCCGTTTTTCGGATTGCCGGGTAACCCGGTCTCGTCATTCGTCGCGTTCGAACAGTTCGTGCGACCTTCGCTGTTGCACATGATGAATGCGCGCCGGATTCTGCGCCCACGAGTTCGAGGAAGGACCGAGACTGCGCTGGCGACCGATATCGAAAAGACGGTGTTCGTGAGAGTCACTACCCGGATGGAGAACGAAGTGCGATGGTGCCGACCGTCGGGTGGTCAATCGTCGAACGTTCTCTCCGCGGTCGCCAACGGAGATGCGTTTGCCGTAGTGGGCGAGGGCACCGATCGCGTCGAAGCGGGAGGGACGGTCACCCTCGAGATGTATCGCTGGCCGGAGGAAAGAACGATCAATGAGCTCTGAGATAAGGCTTCCTCATCTCACCCCTGCCGGTGATGCCCACATGATTGATGTTTCCACGAAGGACGTCACCCAGCGCACGGCGTCGGCGGAGGCGATCGTCGCTCTGGCGGATACGACGGCCGAGGCCCTGTTTGGTGGAACCTTGCCGAAGGGCGATGCCCTGGCCGCCATTCGGCTGGCCGGGATCATGGGCGCCAAGCGGACTGCGGAACTCATTCCCCTCTGCCATCCCCTGCCGATCGACGCGATCGAGGTATCGGTCACGCGGGTCGAAGCCGGAGCCCGCATCGTGGCCGATGTGACTACGACGGCTCGGACGGGAGTGGAAATGGAGGCGATGACTGCCGCATCCATTGCGGCGATCACCCTTTATGACATGGTGAAAGGCATCGAACGAGGCGTCGAGATAACGTCCGTGCGCTTGCTCCGCAAGACGGGGGGGCGCAGCGGGACCTGGGAACGCTGACAGTAGTTGTTTGCCACGAACTGAAGGGCTACGCTCCGCCCCGCGAGCAGAGGGTCTTTCCGAACAACATGGTGACACCAGTAATAGTTGCGGGTCTGATATTGGCCGCAGTATGGGGTCTGTACCTTCTCCCCGGGATGTTCGGGGAGCGGCGCAGCACTCCGCTCAACTCGACCGAAGAGTTCGATCGTCTGACGCGGGTGATCGCAGACGTCCAGCGTCGGGCGACATATGACGCACGTCTCTCCAACAACCGTGACCAGATGCGGACCCGCCGCCGGCGGGCGCTGGCGGCTCTGATCATCATCGCCATCGCCACCCTGGTGATCGCCTGGCGCCGGCATTCGCTCAACTGGCTGTTGGTTCATATCGGCATTGATGCCTGCCTGGCGTGGTATCTGGCCATGCTCTCTCAGATCCGCCAGCGCCAGGCGCAGCAACTCGCCAACCGCTACGCCGAGAACACCCTCGAAGAGTCCCCGGTCCGGGTCGTCTCCCAGCGCTAACCGGCCCCGCATTTCGTGACCGGACCGACCGCGCTTAGGCCGGTTCGGCTCACGAACGAAATGGGCTTAACCGTGCGGCGGACTAGAGACGTTGTCGATCTTCCAGACCTCCCCGCCCAAGGTCACGATGTATGCGGCGTTCTGGATGAATTCAACCGAGGTGGGCTGATTTAGCTGGTCGACCACAACGGCGAAAGTGCCGTCGTCATTTACTCGCAAAAGCGCGCCCGTATCAGGCGACGCCGGAGAACCGTCAGGTCCACCCAGAAAGACCCCCTGCGAGAGTGCGTACAGACTGGCTCCGCGGCCAAACTCAACGTCGACGAGGAGCCTGCCACCCGCGGCCACCTCGATTGCGGTCGGGGAATTCGGGCTGAACGACACAACCTTGCCGGTAACGGGCAGATGGGGCACAGGGCCGGCCTCGGCCATATAAACCGTGTTGCCCCGCACCTCGAGCCCGGTAGGCACGATGTTGCCGAACGCGACCAACTCGGTGACCTCCCCGTCAAGTGTGACCGATAGCACCCGATTGAGGTGCCCATCCGTGACCAAGAACCCACCACGGAAGGTCTCGAGCGCATACTGGACCCCTGTTGGGACAAAGAAGTCCGTGCTCGGTGGGTGATCGAGCGAGAACGCACCGATATCGGCAATCACGGTGAAGCTGTCGTGGTCGTCCACCCGATAGATGCCGACCACGTCGCTCCCGCCGACGTCCGGTCCGACCAAGGTGACCAGCACGTAAGCCGTGCTGCCCATGAACGCGATGTCCATTGCGCCACCGATTCCCACGATCGACTCCGGCAGTCCACTGGCGTAGGTAGTGACCGCACCGGTCGTCGGATCTACCCGGGAAACCCTCCCGGCGAAGCCCTCGGTGACATACAGTGCCCCATCGGGGCCGACGGTGCTCCCCGAGCCGCCTTCCAAGCCCGAAACCAACAAGGCGGCATCCGTCACTTCTGGTGGGACGGCCACCGCAGGAATCGATAGACCCATTACGACGGCCACGACTGAGAGCGTTAGAACTCGTCTCATCTCCACTCCCTTCCTTATCGCCTAGTCGTTGCTTCGAGAGTTCTTACGTTCCATCGCTTGGAAATTTCTCAAGAGCGGGTCTCGTCCGCCCAAAAAGTCGCTGTCCGTAGAACGACCCCATGTCTTCGAATTAAGCTTCACTCCGCCGGGGGGTGTAGCTCAGCCCGGCAGAGCGCTTCCCTCGCACGGAAGAAGCCAGGGGTTCAAATCCCCTCACCTCCACCCCGAAACTCCAATGACGAGAAGGCTTTTCGGCCTCTAAGCGTCGGCGCCCGATTCTCCCGGTATCGGTTTGGTCCGCGTTTCGTCCGCATGCCAGCGCGAAATGCTCATTGAGCATCTGGAACTGGCGGACCGTGCCTACATACACCTGGCTGCTCCGCTACCGGCAACAAGGCCCGGTGGGGCTCGTCAAGAGCGGGTTCGGGGCCCCTCCAGGTCGTCGGAAGCCCCTGTTAGTCGCGCCTCGATCGAGGACGCCACGTCGGCCATGAGGGTCCCACTTTCCGCCGGCTGCAGACCCTTTGATTGGAGCTCGAGGTCCCCTCTTGAGTTTTTCTCAAGTGGCCTTTCGTAACTTCGATCAACCTCATGAAGGGATCATCATCCAAGACGTAATCTCGCCCGCGGCCACCAGTGGTTCCCGCAGACCGCTTTTGATGGTCGAGTACACCGGTAGTTAGGCCGACAGGAGTAACCAGACGAACTAGAGAATTGGCTGTCTTCATGGATCTCCACACAATCGCAGGCGGTGGTCGCTTTCTTGAGCTGTTCTCGAGTCGCCTTACGTATCTTTGCCCAAGACGGCGATGACGACAGTTCTCGATTCCGCAACCGAGGTGACGATCCCCATTCGCGTGCTGGGCCCGGTCACCATCGTGACCGAGGAAGGGACTGCTCAGCTGGGAGGTCCGAAGCAGCGAGCGGTGCTGGCGATGCTGATCACAAAACTGGGGAAGGTGGTTACCACCGACGAATTGGTGGACGGAATTTGGGGAGAGGATCCACCCCCAGCGGTCCTCTCCTCGATTCATACCTATGTCTCCAACCTCCGAGCCACCGTCGGGCGTCCCCTCGATCGCCAGGGCAGCGGCTACCGACTTGAGGCCCCCCGCGCCGACGTGGATTGCTATCGCTTCGAGGATCAGGTCGCCGCCGCGCGGGTGAATCTGGCTACCAACCCCAGTACGGCGAGCGTCAATCTGCGGCAGGCGCTGGCGCTTTGGAGCGGGCGTGCCTATTCCGACGTGGTCAGGTTTCCGGGACTGGCGATCGAAGCGACCCGGCTCGAAGAATCCCGACTGTCGGCAGTGGAAGCTCGGATCGAGGCCGACCTCGCCCTCGGCAAGCACGGTTCACTGGTGGGCGAACTCGATGCCCTGGCGGCCGAATATCCCCTTCGCGAGTCGCTCCGAGCCAAACACATGTTGGCGCTCTATCGGGATGGACGCCAGGCCGACGCTCTTCGTGCGTATCGCCGAACTCAGGATTATCTGAGGGAGGAGCTCGGGGTTCATCCTTCTGCTGAGCTATCCGAGCTTGAGGAGCGAATCCTCAATCACGACTACTCGCTGATCCACAGCCGGGAAGTGGTCAGCGAACAGATCGCCCTCCTCTTTACTGACATCGTCGATTCGACTCTGCTGTGGGAGACCAACCCAACGGCAATGCAGGCGGCGCTGTCCCGTCACGACCATTTGGTCCAGTCAGCAGTAGAGGCCAATGGCGGAACTGTCATCAAAGGATTGGGCGACGGATTCATCGCCGCATTTGCTGAGGCCTCGCTTGCGGCCCAGGCGGCGATGGCAGCTCAGCAGGCGATCCTCGCCAGCGATTGGAGTCCGGTTGAGCTGAGAGTGAGGATGGTGGTCGACACCGGTGAGGTCGAGCGACGGGGCGGAGACCTGTTCGGAACGGCGATGAACCGCGGCTCCCGTCTTCTCAACGCCGGCCACGGAGGGCAGATCCTTTTGTCGGACGATGCCCAGAAAGCTCTGACCCGCGATGCCGGCACCCAAGTCAAGAGCCTGGGCGAGCATCGGTTCCGGGGCCTGGGCCGTCCTCAGGCGGTCCATCAACTAGTGGCCGACGGACTTCCCGCCAGCTTTCCCCCGCTTAACACCTCGGGGGCTTCGATCGAGCTCGACCGCAGCTTCGGCGACTCGATTCGCGGTTACGAGCTTCGAGAAAGAGTTGGACGGGGAGCCTTTGCCACCGTCTATCGGGGATACCAACCCGCGATCGGCCGCGAGGTGGCGATAAAGATCGTCAAGCCCGAGTTCGCCAACCATCCCGCGTTCATCCGCCAGTTCGAATCCGAGGCTCGATTCGTCGCTTCGCTCGAACATCCCCACATTGTCTCCGTCTATGACTATTGGCGGGATGCAGATGGGGCTTACGTCGTTGGTCCATTCATGGTTGGGCGCAGCCTGGCCGACGCGACGTTTGCCACGATGCCTTTGGCCCAGGTGATCAAGATCGCCTCGCAGGTCGGCTCGGCCCTGTCTTACGCCCACCGGCAGGGAGTGGTTCACCGCGACGTCAAGCCGGCCAACATCCTTTTGGATGGAGACGGCAACGCCTATTTGTCCGATTTCGGAATCGCTGCTCGGGCGGTCGAAGAAGCTACCGGCATCCAGTCGAAGTCGATTGGATACCGTGCTCCCGAGGATCGCCGCGGGCAGGCAGTCGATGTTCGCTCCGATCTTTACGGACTGGCGGCGGTGGTCGCCCGGCTCCTCCTCGGGGTGCCTCCGGATCATGTCGACCTGAGCCTCGTCGACGAACGGGTGCGGGACGTCCTCGCCCGAGGCCTGGCCGGCGACCCTGCGGACCGCTACGAGAGCGTCGATGAGTTTCTCGAACACCTCCTGTCCCGGGCCGGGGGAACGGCCGTGGCGCTTGCCTCGATCCACCGCCGCAACCCCTACAAGGGCCTGGCCGCGTTCGATCAACGGGACGCCCCTGATTTCTTCGGCCGTTCCGAGGAGATCGGGCGCTTGGTTCACATGGTTCGCCAGAACCGGCTCTCAGCAGTGGTAGGCCCCTCCGGATCGGGCAAGTCCTCGCTTACCTTGGCCGGCCTGCTACCGGCGCTAGACGCCGGCGCCGTATCGGGATCAGAGAGCTGGGTGGCGGTGCGGGCGGTGCCCGGGGGCTATCCCTTCGACGAGCTCGCCACCTCCCTGGCCGCCTTCTCCACCCAACCGCTTTCGGAACTCGCCACCGAACTCTCCGCCCCCGATGGAAAGGGACTTCTGAGGGCGGCCAAACGGATCGGCCAGGAACTTGCCGGCGAGTTGGTGATTGTGATCGACCAATACGAGGAGCTGTTCACGCTCGTTGCGGACGAGGACGTTCGCAACGCCTTCGCCACCACCTTGGTAACGGCGGCGTCGGACCCCGTAAGCCGGGTCAGGGTGGTGCTGACGCTGAGAGCGGACTTTTTTCACCAGGTTCTCGGCCAACCGATCCTGGGACAGATAATCGGCCGGGCCCACTTGGCGTTGGCGCCCCTCGACGCCGACGGCATTCGGTTGGCCATCGTCGAGCCGGCCGCCCGGGCCGGTCTCCAATTCGAACCGGGCCTGCCCGAACGGATTGTGGCCGACCTCAGGAACCAACCGGGAAGCCTGCCGTTGCTTCAGTTCACCCTCGACCGCCTGGCGACGAAGGCGTCCGAAGGTTTGATTACCGACCGCCACTACATGGAGCTGGGAGGGGTCAAAGGAGCACTGGCCGAGCGCGCCGAGGCGATCTTTGCTGGGCTGACCGGCAGCCAGAAGCACGCGGCGCAGCAGGTTTTCACCCGGCTCCTTTTGGTTTCCGAAGAGGCTGACGACGTCCGTCGTCGGGTGAGGATGACCGAGCTCGAATCACTCGGCCTCCCACCAGATGACCTAGCCACCCTGGTCGAAAAGTTTGGAAAGGAGCGCTTGCTCACCTTCGATGTCGACTCCGTCACGAGAGGGGCCACAGTCGAGGTCGCCCACGAAGCCCTACTCCGGGAATGGCCCACGCTCCGCAACTGGGTCGACACCCGGCGGGAATCTCTGATTCTCCAGCGCCGCTTCCACGCCGCCTTCGACGAATGGGAGGAATCGGGCCAGCATCCATCGAGCCTGCTCACCGGCGGCAAGCTCATCCAGTACCAGGAGTGGGCGAGCGGCAAGGACGTCACGCTGACTACCGCCGAAAGTGAGTTTCTCGGAAGGTCGATCGATCAGGCCGCATCTGATGCGCGAACTCGTATCACTCTGCGTCGCCGGATCATGGTCGGATTCGCCGTTGCCGCGATGATCGCCATTGTGTTGGCCGTGCTCGCGTTCCTCCAGCGAGGCGCGGCGGAGCGCCATGCCGCGATTGCCGAGGCTCGCGAACTAGTTCTCGAAGCCGACCGGGCGGTGGCGACCGACCCCGAGCTCAGCGTGCTCCTATCCCTGGAAGCGATCGAAGCCTTCCGCGCTGCTGGCGAGGAGCCGTCGCCAAGCGCTATCGGGACCATGAGGCGCGGAATCAACGAGTCGGTGGTCTCGCAGCGCTTCCCAGGCGGCGGGTTTGTGGCGGTCAGCCCGGACGGCGCCTACCTGGCCACCAGGGGTGGGGGTGCCAGCGTGGCGGTTTGGAACCTGACTACCGGGAAGGTTGTGCAGGAATTGATACGTTCGGACGGGTCGCCCATCGATGCCCGGTTCGCGTCAGGCGACACTCTCGCTGTGGCATACAGCGGCGTCCCGCGAGCATTACGGGTCTGGGAGTGGCGCACCGGAGCCAGCGTCGACCTCGGGGGCGAAACGCCCTTGCCTGAAGGGCCTGCAGTCGCCAGTCTTCTCCAGATCGACCGCCAACTCGGGCTTGCCACTGTTCGGCACGGCTCGAACTCCGGATTCGAGGTGTGGGATCTGAACCGCCAAGAGCGCCGGTTCATCGAGGACTCGTCGGTGCCCGGGATCTTTCTGTGGCCGTCGTTTTTCCCGGATGGACGGCTCGCGTTTTTGGACTTCCCCAACGACGCTATTGAGAGCTGGATAATCCGAATCGTCGACTCCACGACCGGCGAGCAGTCCAAGACTGTGGTGGTTGATTGGGGCGACCAGCCCGAGTTCATCCCAGGGTCCATTTCCGTCTCGCCCGACGGGTCCTGGGCTGCGATCTATGACCAGGAGCAAATCGCGTTGGTCGATCTCGCTAGCGGAAAAGCGCTTTGGGTCAACGATGGGCTCACCCGGACAGCTTCGGCACTGTGGCTCCCCGACGGCGAGCATCTATTCGTCGGTGGTGAAGTGGCTCCGAGTGTGCTGCGGGCCCTGGACGGTGAGGCAATCCGTCAGCTCCAAGGAGGTGCCCGCGGCGGCACCTATTCGCACGACCTTGTTCCTGGAACCGACCAGGTGGCGGCGGCAGGAGTGAGCAGCTTGGAAACGGTCATCTTCGACCTGGCGCCCGTGCGCTCCGACCTTCCGACACGAGGCTCTCAGTTTCGCAAACTCACTCACCTCGGATTTGTGGGAAATGGTGACCGGCTGGCGGTCTCGGACCTGGAGTCGAGTGCCGTTATCGACGCTTTTACGGGCGAAGTGATCGATAGAAGGCCGGGCGCCGAACCCGCATGGTTTGCCTGGGGGATCCCTTTCTTCTCACGCGGGGGTGATTATGCGGCGGGTCCCGACGCCGAAGGACGGTCGACCGCGTGGTCCAACCTCGATCAGCGTGTGATTTACACCGCCCCCGACGGTTGGGGTGTTCAAGGGATCAGCAGCGACGGCACTCTGGCGGTGATAGTTGGTGGGGGACAGGATTGGAATGAAACGGCGAGCCAGCTAATCAGGACATCAGACGGGTCAGTGGTGGCCGAGCTCGAGGTGGAGGGCTGGTCGCTGCAATCCGTCTTCTCACCTGATAACAAAATGGTTCTGACGGACCTGCGGCCCAACTTGCGCATCTGGGATACCTCAAACGGTGCTCTATTGCGTGAGATCGAGTCCAATGTGATCGATGTCACCAGCTTCACACAGGCGTTCACACCCGACGGTTCGATACTCGTGGCCGGAACACAGACCGGTTCGATCCTCATACTCGATATGGAAGGCCTTCTCGCCGGCCTACCTACCGAAGAGGCGGTCCTTCGCCAGATTCCGGCGCACACCACGTTCATAAACCAAGTCCTGTTGTCCCCCGACGGGTCGATGATCCTCAGTCGGGCCCAAGATGAACCGGTGAAGCTGTGGGACCTTGACACTGGGGAGAAGCTGGGCGAGTTCGACACGGATGGCTTCAGGTTCGGGGCCTTTCATCCCACCGAACCCCTGCTCTATATAGCGCTCCCTGACGACCGGATCGGCATTTACACGCTCGACACCGACCAGTTAGTCGAGATCGCTCGCTCCCGCCTCACCCGGGAGCTCACGGCGGAGGAATGTCAGTTGTACCTGCGGCGAAGCTGCGCTCTTCAATAGGGGCATCCAGGGCTCAGGAAGGATCCGGAACCTTGATCGCCGCAACCTCGAATTCGAGAGTGACGTTCTCGCTTACCAACACGCCGCCGGCCTCCAGGGCGGCATTCCAATTGACGCCCCAGTCCTTGCGATTGATGGTGGCCTTACCTTCGAGGCCGATCCTGCGGTTCCCGAAAGGGTCCACGGAGTCCCCGTTGTAAGTCACCGCAAAGGTGACCGGCCGGGTTGTTCCCTTGATGGTGAGGTCTCCGGTGATCCGGTATTCCGCCGGTTCGACCTTCTCCACCGCAGTAGAGACGAACTCGATTTCGGGATAGTTGTCCATGTCGAAGAAGTCGTTGCTTCGTAGGTGGGCATCCCGATCAGGGCTACGGGTGTCGATGCTGGCTGCCTTGATGGTCAGTTCCAGACTCGACTGCGTTGGGTCCTCAGCGTTGAAATAGCCCGCTCCCTCGAACTCGTTGAAGCTTCCCCGCACCTTGGAAACCATGGCGTGGCGAGCCACGAAACCGACCCGACTATGCGAGGGGTCAACTACGTAGCGGCCCGTCAGGTCCGACTTCATGGCAATGGCGGCACTAGTCATGCCCGGTCCTTTCACTAGATAAGCAGTATCTGACTACGCAGGTAATAATACGGCATAATACCTGCGTTGTCAACTACTGCGTGGTAAGGTTCCGCGATGTCCACCAAAGCCTTGGTCACAGACCAGCGGATCGCCGACTACGGACGTCTGGTGGCAACCCAGCGACGCCTCCACCGCATCTTCGACCGTTCCCTACGCACCCGGGTCGGGATTTCGATCGTCTGGTATGAGGCGCTGCTCCGGTTAGCTCACTCTCCAGACCAACAGATACCGATCACCGAGCTGGGCGAGAAGCTCGAACTCACCTCAAGCGGTGCCACCCGCCTGGTAGATCGCCTGGAGGAAAGCGGCTATATCGAGCGGGTGCCCTGCCCCACGGACCGCCGGGTCCTGTGGGCGCGGCTCACAGACCAGGGTCACAAAGTCCTGAATGAGGCGACGCGTGTGCACTTGAACGATCTCGATGAGCATTTCATGTCCCGCCTCGATCCGAAGGACCTGGAGACCTTGAAGGATCTACTTCATCGTCTCCATTGACGGCCGCAACTTCAGCCGTTGCCAATCGCCGGACGTAGTGGCGGGAAGTCACTACCCGGTGCCCATCCTCAAACTCCACCAGGACTGAATTCAGCCCACCTCCCGCCAGCACCCTGCATCGTTGGCCAAATCTCCCGGGCAGTCGGGTCCGGACCCGCCAGTAGTGGGTCACCCGCCCGGATTCATCAGCTCTTGGAGGCGCATGGCATTGCGAGGCGCGTGGCCGTAGCCATCGTTGTCGAAATAGACATAGACATCGAAGGACCTTCCGGAGGACGATTTCGATGCTTGCCAATGAGCAAAGCGTTCGGCCCAGCCCTGCAGTTGGTCGTCTGCGTAGCTGCTGCCGTAAAGAGCTTCAGGTCCGTGCAGTCGAAAGTACATGAAGTCGGTCGTGTCCTGTTCCAGGTAGGGCCAGCGCGACGAGTGAGATGCGGCCAGGCCAACTTCAAACTCGCTCGCCAGCTCTTTGAGTCCCGCGGCCGAGAAGCTCGGATTCCGGATTTCGAGAACGTGGCGAACCGGTGAGTCCGATCGGGGCTCGCCGACTTCGATTCCGTCGCGGGTATGGAAGGAGGCGACGTCGACGATCGCGGGGTGGGAGCGGGGCAGGAGTTGGAAGAAAGCCTCGAGCCGACCGAGATCGACCGGAAGATTGGCCGGGAGCTGCCAGAGGATCGGTCCCAATTTGTCTCCTAGCTCGAGCATTCCCGAAGCGAAGAAGTTCGCCAAAGGCACTTCGACTCCCGACAGCTTCTTCATGTGGGTGATGAAGCGACTGCCCTTGACTGCGAACTGGAAGTTGGCCGGAGTGACATCTTCAAGGCGTCGGAACCAGTTCGGCGGTACGAGCGAGTAGAAGGTTCGATTGATCTCCACCGTGTTGAAACGGGCTGATACGAATGCCAGTTCCTGGCCTGCCGGCAAGCCTGCCGGATAGAAACTATTTCGCCAGTGTCGGTACGACCACCCGGAAAGGCCGATTCTGATTTCCCCCAAGGCGCGTGCTGTCACGGCTCGGATCGCTAGATGACGCGAACGGCAAGGAGTCCCAAAGCAATGGTAATGACCGCGGCCGTCAGCAGCTTCAGTGGTACCTCCCAGGTCTCGAGGATCTCGCCCTCGGTCCACTTTTCCGTGCCATCCCGACGCTGCAACACCATCTCGGCGAAGTCGACTGTCCGGCGTAGGTTGCGGGCCGGGGTGCTCAAGGCACGCTGCGTCATCGAGAGCAGTGTGGTGGCAGCCGCCATCAGCAGGGCTCCCGAACCGATGGTCTGGGATTGGGCCCAATAGCCGACCAAGGTGGGAAACGCTCCCCAGGCGAGACCGAACCCGAGCGGGGTATGAAGGGGTCGGGGCCACTCGAGGGCATATCCAATGGCTAGAGCAATCCCTGCCGCCGCCCACGCCATTACCCAAGGCGATATCACGAATGCGCCCGCAACGGCGACGGCCATGGCCGCCGCCATGCCCCCGATTCCTAGTGCAAGCAGGGTCTGACGGCCAAGGGTGGTACGCAACGGCCGGCCGTGAAGTTCGTCGAGGGCATGGGCGCCAACTCCGAGCCCGAAGAGGAACGCCAGGAGGGTTCCGGCCAACGTCACGCCGTCCACGGCCGGGGCAGTGGCCGCCCCGAGCACGACGTGCGACAGATGCCAAGCGGTATAGGGGGGATGGAGAATCGCCACCAAGTCGCCGGCCGGAGACCCCACGGGAGCGTAGAAGGCGGGGCGCTTCACGGTCTCCTTGCCCACATCACGATCCCACCGCCAAGGGACATGCGACGGGTCCGCACCTCCACCAGTCCGGCGCTTCGCCAGATGGTCTCGAGCCGAGGATTCTCTTGGTGAAACTGCTCGATGGAAGGTTTCAGGAATTTGCCCACGCGATACCAACCCCGTCCAATGAGGCGGCCGGCGATCGGAAGCAGGATGCTGCTGTAAAACGTCCATGGCGCTCGCCACAGGCCCGAGGGGAGGCCGAACTCCACCATGCCGATCACTCCTCCTGGCCTGACGACCCGGGCCAGCTCCGCGATCGATGCGACGGGATCATCGACGTAGCGAAGCAGGTACCCGAAGGTAAGCCCGTCGAAGGTCCGGTCGGCGAATGGAAGACGCTCGCCACGAGCCAGGACTCGCCAAGGCCCCGGATGGTGCCGAATCATTTCCCGAGTTAGATCGACGGCGGTCACGCGGTGACCCCGATCTTGGAGCAGCCGGGTGATGGACCCGGTCCCAGCGGCGACATCCAGCACCGTGGCCCGGTTCGGAAGCCGAAGCCCTTCGACCATGGTCCGGCGCCAACGAGCGTCCTGGCCGAGACTGAGAATCGCCGCCCAACGTTCGTACGAGGAGCCAATTGGACTGAAGATCGCTCTGGCGGTCTCGTTGGCAGGATATGTCACCGGCCTAGAGATTTAACTAGGCCGGGTTTTCGCAGACCCGGTTTGACGTCCGGCCCCTCTTGGGTACGGCACGCCCCAACACGAGGGAGCGGGAGTGGAGCTAGTCAAGCAAGCAATACCTGTCTGGAGAACATACGCGGCCTGCAGAGGTATGCCGTCGGAAATGTTCATCTCACCCGAGCGGGAGATGTCCCTTCAGCAGGTGGAGGCCGCCAAAGCCGTTTGTGGGGACTGCATGGTGATCGACGATTGCTTGACCTACGCCATTACCAACACGGTCAGAGATGGAGTCTGGGGCGGCCTGAGCGCTGACGAGCTGGCACCGCTCTATTCAGCCTGGCAAACGCAGCGAGCGACCGTCGCCTAGCTCTCCGGGCGGGATCGATCAATCTGGCCAACCGGACGGGTTGTCAGAGTGCCGACTCTTCGACGCTCACTGAGACCTCGAGCAGATCGATTATCTGGCGAACAGACCAACTCGGATTCCTGAAAACGATCGACTCATCCTTCTCGACCGCCTCGAAGAGACTTTCGAGACCGGCGGAGTCTATAAAAGCCACCTGGTCAAGCTCATAGACAACGCGGGCGTGTTGGTCCAAGAAGGGTCTGAGATAGTCCTTGACAGCCGGACCCGTCGCCAGATCGAGCTCGCCGGCGATAGCGGCAACTACGGCGCCATCATCGGCGTGAACTGACACGGAAAAGGGAACTGGTGACTCCGACACGGCACGCACACTTCCTGAGAATCTGGGTCTGCCAGGGTCTGGAGCAGAAGTCCAAGTGATTTGAACTCGGAAGCGACTATACCCCGCTATGGGGCGCTCTGCCGCCTCCGGTTTGCCTCAGAAATGAGGACAGTCGGGTCGAGCCTGCGGCTCACAATATCTTCGGCTACCGCCCGCAACCGGGCGTTGTGGTCCCGGGCGTAGCGGCGCATGGCGGAAAATGCCTCGTCCATCCTCAGGCTGACTCTTTGGGCGACCACGCCCCGAGCCTGTTCGATCACCACCCGGGAGTCGAGGGCGCTTTGGAGCTGATCTATGACGAGCTGAGCATCGTGAGCGGCCCGATCCTGGAGGATTGCAATTGAGGCAATATCGGCGAGAGTTTGGGCGGTAGACAATTCGAGGCTCGAGAGACTTCCTTCTTGATGCCGGAAGAGATTCAGGGCTCCCAAGGTTTGTGTGCGGAGTCGCATGGGCAAGGCGGCCACGGATCGGATTCCGGCCTCTAGAGCTGCTTGCGAGAATGTGGGCCAGCGCAGTCGAGCCTGCTCACCTCTGATCGTCTCGACCAATACAGGTTCACCCTTTTGATAGGCATCGAAGCAAGGTCCCTCTTCGTACTTCAGCTGCAGAAGCTCTACAACTTGGGCGGCCTCGCTGGTGGTAGCCACCACATGCAAGGTTCCCAGGGGATCGGCAATCACCAGACCTGCGTGGTCGACGTCGATCACCTCGGTGCAGCTTTCGACGAGGTGGTAGAAGAGGTCCGTCACATCGAAGCCGGTTACCAGAGTGTCAGCCAGGCCGATGAAAATCTCGGCGAGGCGCGTCTCGCGAGCTTTCACCGTCCCTAGATTAGGAGACGAGGCTCAATCACGTCATGGCCGCGAGAAGGCGGTCGACTTCTACCAGCCCGACACCTACCTCTTTATCGGCAATGCCATACGGAAGGATGAGATGGCCATCATCGACTACCGAGCCACACGAATAAACGACGTTCGGGACATAGCCGTCACGGTCTGACCAGTCGGGGCTGAGGAGCGGCTCGCGCAGCCTCCCCACGATTCGGTCCGGTTCGTCCAAGTCCAAGAGCAATGCCCCCAATCGATAAGTGCGCATCGGGCCTACTCCATGAGTTATGACCAACCACCCTGCCTCGGTCTCGATGGGTGATCCGCAATTGCCGACCTGGACGGCTTCCCATGAGGCCTCGGGACCAGTGAGCCGCTCCGCCTGATTCCAATCCCAGACGTCGTCTGCCCAGAGAACATGCAGATTGGTCTGATCGTGTCGCGATAGGGCGAGGAACTTGCCGTCGATGCGTCGCGGAAAGAGCGCCATTCCCTTGTTCTGGGCGCAGGATCCGTGGAGGCTCGACACCCGAAAACGCACGAAGTCAGCTGTTGAGATCAGCTGGGGAAGGATGCGCATCCCGTCGAACGCCGTGTAGGTAGCGAAGTAGTTCACGCTGCCGTCTTCCTCGGTGAAACGGACAAAGCGAGCATCCTCCATCCCATTGCTGTCCGAGGGGCCGGCTGGAAAAAGGACTCGTTCGGAGAGAGGTTCGTCCTCAAAGACGAGCTCGTAGTTGGAACTGGCTAGCCAACGAAACACGTGGGTCGTGGTCTCGGCCTGGAGCGGGTGGATCCGATCCTTAGCGGTGACAGTCGTCAGGGCATTTCCCAGTTCGGTGGCGTCGAACTGCTGTGGGAGCAGGCCAAGGACCTCGTCGGCGATGTCGTCCTCGGCATCCATCTGGGCGAGCTTGGATGCGAACCGATCCCGCTCGAACAACACCTCGGATCGCCGACCGGCGGCCGCGTAGGGGCCGGGTGGGTCGATCTCCAATTCGCCATCGGGGCGCCGGCGACCGCTCCGGAATTCGATGGAAGAGATGTGCCCTTCGCCGATAGCGCGCAAGCTGAGGATGAACTCGGATCCACCGATCCCAACGATGGAAGGATTGGTTAAAGCGGCCCCCTCGATGGCGTACTCCTGGGTGAAAGTTGCTCCCAGCAGCATCCGCAACGAGCGGTTGGAGACTCTTGCGACCTCTGGCACCACCCGGCCGACGAAATTCAGATTCGACTCCCATATCGCCTCGATATCTCTGTGACGGGTTTGGAATCCTTTCCGCAGGTCCTCGAGGGATTCTTCGATCGTTTGCGGGTCGAGGGCGATGGTGTGCCGGACGATCCGACGGAGACGTTCCTGGCTGTCGGGGAGACCACCGGTATGAGCCAAAAACGGCTTGGTAATCACCCGGCCGGGGTCTGGCCGGAGCCGGATGCCGGTAGGGATGACCTCTACCACGAGAACCACTCAACCCCGGCAGGAACTAGCTGACTGCGACCGATTCCCCGAGGCGATCGAAATACTCGACGTAGCGTTGCGCGACGGCCGACCAGGTCAGCCGCCGCGCCACGGACCGGGCTTCTTCGACGGCTCGGCGGTAGGCGATGTCGTCCGTCAGGAATTGCTCGATCGCTGCCGCCATTCCCGCAATATCGCCGTGGTCGACGACGACTCCGGCACCGGATCCCAACAATTCCCGAGCATGAGGGAAATCGGTGGCCACCACCGGTCGGCCAAGAGTTACCGCCTCGGTCAGAACTCCGGAACACACCTGCTCGTCATTGTCATAAGGAATCACTATTACATCTGCTTGTGCCGCAACCCGGTAAAGGAATTCTTCCGACTGGTAGGAGCTTTCGAATCGCACCAATTCCGAAATTCCGAGGCTCTCTGCCTGGCGACAGAGGGCATCCCGGTACGCAGGTCCTTGACGCCGCAGGATGTTGGGGTGGATTTGTCCCACGACTCGGTAGGTCGGCGGTGGAGAAAGGTGTATCAGCCCGGCGAGGGCCTCGAGGGTCCGCTCGATTCCTTTGCCCGGGCCCAGCAGTCCCCACGTTAAGAGGTTGCGACGACGCCCGGATCGGGGATCGGCCGGGGTCCAGCCTGAGCCGTGAGGGAGCACCACCACGCGGTCCGCCGCAATTCCAAAGATGTCTTCGAGAGCGACTCGGGCCGAATGCGAGGGCACAGATAGGAGATCGGATCGATCGGCAAGGGCCTCGAGGATTCGGCGCTGGTTGGGATGGGGCCGGAGCGGGATCGTGTGGAAAACGGTCATGATCGCCGTTTGCAGACCCTCGACGAGTTCCACCACGGCCTCGCCATCCCCGGGGCCGTAGATGCCGAATTCATGCTGGATGACGACCGTCTGGTACCTGTTGAGCACTGTTCGAGCCCGCTCGATTCCCATTTTTGAAACGGGATCGAACTCGATGACTACCCGTGGATCGGAGGAGGGGAAGTCCCGCAGGCCCACGAGGCGGGCGATGGCCACGGGCTGCCCGCGCAACTCGAGGGCCTGTTGCAAGGAGCTGGAGAAACGAGCAATGCCGCACCGTGTTGGCGGAAATGTTGAGATCATCGCAACGGGTTGCGGCAAAGTTGAAACCTCCTTCGAGCCATCGGGGCGAACCCGAAGAACCCCCAAGAAAACACCGTAAGGACTAGTACCCGGGTCGGCACGGCGTCAAACGCCAGGTGGCTATCGGATTTTCGCGTTTACCAGACGCTCGTAGACAGCGGCGTATCCGGCGGCCATTGCCGAGCGGGAGAAGCGGTCGCGGGCCGAAGCGTGGATCGCGATGGGGTCAAGGTCCCCCACGCGTTCCACCGCCGCGGACGCCTCCTCAACGCCGGAAACGAGGAACCCATTGACGCCCTCGAGGACCAACTCCGGCATTGCACCGTCTCGCCAGGCGACTACAGGAGTTCCGGCGGCAAAGCCCTCGACGACCACCAGCCCAAAGGGCTCGGCCCACCGGAGCGGCATCAGGAGGGCGGCGGCTTTCCCCAAGAGCTCGGCCAACTCCGGCCGCTGGGCTTCCCCGACGTAGTCGATTCCCTCCCCGAGCCGGGGTTTGATCTCGGCATCGAAGTAGCCGCGGTATTTCGGTTCGATCAGGCCCGCCAGTAGCAACCGACGCCCGGTTCGCCGAGCCACCTGGATTGCCAGATCGGGCGCCTTTTCCGGAGCCATCCGTCCGGCGAAGAGGAGGAAGTCCTCTTTGCGCTCCCGAAGCGGAAAGAGCTCGAGGTCGATGCCGTTATGGACGGTGGCGACGTAGTTGAGATCGGGAAGGAATTGTCGCTCCGACTCCGATATCGAAACAAAGGGCTGCTCCTTGTACGAAGCGAGAATCGGGTGGTGGACCTCATTCCATGCGGAACCATGCAGGGTCGAAACCATGGGACAGGGGAGGAAACGGCTGAACCCCAGGGTATGAACATGGAGGTGGGAGTGGAGGACGTCGAACCGGTTTTCGACCACGGCCTCCATCGCCCGAAACACGTGGAGCTCCTCGGTTAGTCGAGGATCGAGAAGCGATCCGTCGAGAGGTTCTGAAACGGTGGCGACCAACCTTCCCGAACTTCGACCACCCCCGGCAGCAAAGACGGTGACATCGTGACCTAGCTCGACCAGGCCCTCAACCAGGTCATAGGCGACCTGTTCCCAGGGCCCGTAGCCCGGGGGAGGAAAACCATGGGCGATCGGGGCGAGCATGGCGATTCGGAGGGTCACTGGTACCGGGGCGTACCCGAGCTCAAATCCGGCGAAACTCGCCTTGGAGTTGCACGGGAGACATGAAAGACCCCGTTTGCCTTTGTGGGGCAGCGGGAACCGATCCTTGGTGGCCAGCTCCATCGGTGTCGTATCGCCGTCCCTGATCGTGACCGTGACCATCGAGGCGAAGGATGGCAACCAGGGCGACGAAGTACATCTCCATCCTGGCGGCCAGGGATTCTGGATTGCCCGCATGATCGAACATCTGGGGGAAACCCCGGTGTTGTGCGCGCCTGTGGGAGGCGAGGTGGGCTCGGCTCTGAGGTCCCTGATGCCGTCCAATTTGGACCTGTGGCCGGTAGAAACTCACGGCGAATCGCCGATCTACATTCATGATCGGCGCTCGGGCGAGAGAGTCACGGTGGCTGAGACCTCGATGCCATTGCTCAGCCGTCATGAGCAGGACGACTTCTTCTCGCGGGCTCTGGAAGTGGCGATGGCCACTGAGTTGCTGGTCGTGACTGGTCGTTACTTCGGAGGAGGCATCTCGGTCGACTTCTTTACCCGGCTGGCCGCCGATCTCTCGGCCCTGGACGTTCCGATAGTGGCCGACGTTCATGGCGAAGAACTTGACGCTTTGCTCGAGGGAGGATCTGTCCACCTGCTCAAGCTGAGCCAGGACGACCTCATCGAAGACGAGCGAATCGAGGGAGCGAATTTAACCGAGATCGGCGAAGCGGTAGACACGATTCGAGCTCAGGGCGCACGCAACGTGATCGTCTCCGGTGCCGAGGGAGCGACGCTGGCCTGCCTCGGGGATAGTTGGTACCGAGTCGAACAGCCAGCCCTGCAAGTGGCTGACCATCGTGGCTCAGGCGATTCGATGACCGCGGCACTGGCCGTGGCGATCGTCCGGGGCATGGACGAGGTGGAGATGCTCTCATTGGGGGCGGCCGCCGGGGCGGCCAACGCGGTAAGGCATGGCCTGGGGAATGCAGATCGGGACCTCATCGTTCAGCTCGCCGGCCGCATCGAAGTCGAGAAGATCAGAGGTCCCGATGATGGTGGCTGAACCAGATCGGGCCGAGCCGGTCGTCGTCGAGGAGGCAAAGGATGTCGAGCCAAGCCCGCGGCCCCGGGTACTCCTAACCAACGACGATGGCATCGACTCGCCGGGGCTTCGACTGCTGGCGGAGCGTCTCCATGAGCAATACCAGCTGGTGGTGGCCGCACCGGCCCGAGACATGAGCGGGAGCGGAACCGGAATTGGTCGCTTCGATCACAAGAAAGGAATAGAGCTGCGCCGTGCAACCTGGAATGGCATTGAGGCATACACAGTCGATGGGCCACCTGGTCTGGCGGTGATGGCGGCGGCGCTCGGGGCATTTGGGCCCAAGCCGGAGTTGGTGGTCTCGGGAGTCAATGCCGGGGTCAATACCGGGCACTCGGTAATCCACTCGGGAACGGTCGGCGCCGTGCTCACGGCACGGACCTTTGGCAGTCACGGCCTGGCGATGAGCCTGGGTTATTCCGATCCCTGGCAATGGGAGTCAGCAGTAACCAGCGCCATCCAGGCCGCTGCGTGGGTTCTCGCCCATCGGGGTCGACCCATGGTGTTGAACGTGAACGTTCCCGGCCTGCCGCCAAACAAGATTCTGGGCATCAAATGGGCCCAGCTCGACGAATTCGGGTACTTCCGGGTGGCGACAGCCGATTACGAGGAGCAACTGTTGCAATTTGAGATCTCGACCGGACCCGGCGGTCAGGTGGAGGTCGGCGGCTCGGAGGCGGGCCGCAACCCATTGACGGACACGGCGCTGTGCCACGCGGGTTACGTGACGATGACCGCCCTCACTGCGGTCGAGCCCGCCGGGCGGCCCGAGGTCGAGCCGGAGGTGGTGATTCCGATGCCACTGGGGGGCGCCAGGCTGCGCTCGGTTTGAGAGCCCAACGGCAGGGGTAGTCCCAAGACGATGGGCGAGCTATCTCTGGGACTTACGATTTCGAGCGAAGAATTTGCGCCTTCGCGCCTGGTCGAGGTGGCTGTGTTGGCCGAAGAGGCCGGCTTCGACTTTGTTTCGATCTCCGATCACTACCACCCCTGGGTGTCGGAGCAGGGTCATAGCCCCTTTGTTTGGTCGATCCTGGGAGCGATATCGCAGGCGACCGAAGCGATCGAAGTGGCGGTGGGGGTTAGTTGTCCGACGATTCGCATCCACCCTGCCATCCTCGCCCAGAGCGTCGCCACGACCGGCGTGCTGTTGGATGGTCGTTTCGTTTGGGGAGTGGGCACTGGGGAGGCGCTCAACGAGCATGTGGTGGGGGAGGCGTGGCCTCCATATGAGATTCGGGCCGAGATGATGGAAGAAGCGATCTCGGTCATTCGCCGCCTTTGGTCCGAGGAGTCTGTGACCCACTTCGGTCAGTACTACACAGTGGTCGACGCCCGGATCCTCGATCAACCGGATGAACCGGTCCCGATCATCGTCTCCGCCTTTGGTCCGGAGTCCGCCGAGTTGGCGGCGTCCCTAGGCGATGGTCTTTGGATTACCGGAGCAGCAGAGGAAACCGTCAAGGTTTTTCGCCGCGCGGGAGGAAAGGGCCCGGTGTACTCGCAGTTGACTTTGTGCTGGGCCGAGTCGGAGAGCGAGGCGATTGATACCGCCCACCGCTTGTGGGCCTTTAGTGAGCTGCCCGGAACTCTCAATCAGGATCTGCCGACCATGCTCCATTACGAGGAGGCGGTGAAACTGGTGACTCCGGAGATGGTTTCCAAATCCACCCCTTGCGGACCCGACCCCGGGCCGGTTCTGGACGCGGCCCGGAAAGCCTTGAAAGCTGGAGTCGACCATCTCTACTTCCACCAGATCGGTCCCGATCAAGAGGGGTTTGTTGAATTCTGGAAGAAGGAGCTCCGCGACGAGCTCCTCGCTCTCCAAGCCGCGTGATTTCGCCCAGCTCGATCGACCGTCTCGTCTGTTTTGATCATGTGACCGAGCTCATCGGTCGCAATGGGATCTTTGAACACGCCAAAGAGTCCCACCCCCGGCTTGAGCACGGCTACAGCCTCGACGACAACGGGCGGGCACTGGTGATCGTGGCGCGGGCCAACGCCTGCGGGATCGATTTTCCATCCCGGTCCCGCAATCGATGTCTGTGGTTCGTGCTGGCTGCCCAAGAGGGCGGATGGAAGGACCGACAGACCACCGAAGGGGTGTGGAATCGTTCAGCATCCGACGATGCCATTGGGCGGGCGATCTGGGGTTTGGGGGCGGCCGCGGCCTGTTGGCCTGAGGAACTTGGCCGAGAGCGGGCGAAGGAAGCCCTCCTGCGAGCGGTCGATTTCGACAGCGGCTGGTGGCGTCCAGTGGCCTATGCCTCGCTGGGCTTTCTCGCCTACAACGCCGTGGCGCCGAATCAAGGGGCCGCCGAAGCAATTGCCCGGCTGTCCCGGAAACTCCCGCTGGGGAGACGCCACGATGATGAGTGGCTGTGGCCCGAAGGGCCCCTTCGCTACGACAACGCCCGTCTTCCCGAGGCGCTCATCGGATGCGGCCACGCCCTGGACGACCCGAAATTGGTGAGCGAGGGACTCCGCCTGCTCGAGTGGCTTGTCGAGACCGAGATGGGCGAACATGGCTTCAGCTTTGCGCCGGTGGCGGGACGTTTCGTCTCTCACCGGAAGCCCTCTTTCGATCAGCAGCCGCTCGAGGCCTGGGCGATGGCCGATGCCTGCGTCCGGGCGGCCGAGGTGACCGGCGATCCCGGCTGGATGGTTCCGGCGCGGGTGGCGGTCTCCTGGTTCTTGGGGGACAACGATCAACGCGCTGGGCTCTACGACCCCAGGACCGGTGCGTGTTGCGACGGACTCACTGCTGAAGGCATGAACCTCAATCAGGGTGCCGAATCCACCCTGGCCGCCCTGGGGGCGCTACTGGCTCTGAGGCGTCCGGTTGACGCCCCTTGAGTCATGGCTGACTCGGTCACCAAGCGAAGGAAGGCGGTGGAGGAGCTCGCCGACATCGCCAAATCCTGCACCAACTGCGATCTCTATAAAGACGCCACTCAAACCGTATTTGGGATCGGACCAGTAACCGCAGAACTGGTCCTGGTCGGCGAGCAACCGGGCGACGAGGAGGACAAGCAGGGCGAGCCGTTCGTGGGTCCCGCCGGCAAGCTGTTGCGGTCAGCGCTGGACGAGGCTGGGATCGACCCGGACGAGGTGTACATGACCAATGCCGTCAAGCACTTCAAATGGAAACCTGGCGCCGGCTGGCGTCGCCTCCACCAAAAGCCCAACCGGTACGAAATCGAAGCCTGCCGGCCCTGGCTCGAAGGGGAGTTCGCTCTCCTCCGACCGCGCCTGATCGTTGGGCTCGGAGCCACCGCATGCCAGGCCATGCTCGGCTCGAGCATCAGGGTCCTCACCGACCGGGGAAAGACCTTTGACTGGGGCGAACGCCAGGTTCTGGTGACGGTTCATCCCTCCTCGATCCTGCGTTCTCGGGATGAGGCCTCCCGGCAGGAGAACCGGCGAGCGTTCGTGGCCGATCTCCGGGATGCGGTGCGGATCATCGCTCGCTAAGGCCTTGTCCCCACGTAATGCCAATTGATGCGGAATCCGCATGCCCAAGCCTTAGGTTTGTTTATTGAGTGGAACCGACCAGCTCGACCCTCTCAGCGGTGGGGAGCGTGAACTCGAAGCAGGCGCCACCGAGCAAGTCTGAAGGTCTATAGCGAATCGTGCCGCCATGGGCGATGACGAGGTCTTTGGCAACAGAGAGCCCGATCCCGGAGCCGGGAACGGTGGCGTTGTGGCGATAGGCGCCGCGTTCGAAACGTTGCCAGATATCGCTCTGATGCTTGGTGGGGACCCCGTCTCCATCGTCATGGACGGCGAAAACGACTGCTTTCCCGTCCTCGCGAGCAACGACCTTGATCTGAGATCGTCCGTAGCGGATGGCGTTAGTTAACAGGTTGACCAACACCTGGCGCACCCGATCGGGATCGGCCGAAACCGAAACATCGGGATCGACGTCGATTGCCACGGCTCGATTTGTAGCAGCGGTGGCGACAGCCTCGCGAACTAGATCGGCAGCCAGATACGGCCGCCGGTAAAGACGAACGTTCTGCAGCCGATCGCGGGCCACATTGATGAGATCGGTGACGATATGTCCCAGCTGGCCGGCGGAAACGTTGATCGTCTCCAGCATTTCGTGGCGTTCGACCGGATCCAGGGCGTCGCCCGCATCCATGAGCAACTGGGTGTAGCCCTGGATGCCGGTAAGCGGAGTCCTCAGTTCGTGCGAGACCGAGGCGACGAGATCGTCGCGCTGTTTCTCCAGGAGTTCTTTCCGTTCCCGGATCGCCACGGCTTGGCGGCCAATGATCAGGGCGGCTACCGCCGTGGTGGCGATATTCAGAATCAAGCTGTTGCCTGAGCTCATGAGGAGGCGGATGACGAACAGGCTGGCGACGGCGGTGTAGGGCGCCACCAGCTGCCACCCTTCGACCGGGCGATAGGCATGTTCAGAGGCCGTCGAGGGCCGGGTGATCATGAAGGCGGCAAGGGCGAACGCGCTATACGAGAAGAGCCAGATGCCGTCGAGCCAAGTCCACTCGACGAACGTGTCTGCCGCCACCTGAAGGGAAAATATGACGTCGGCGACCATGGTGAGGGCGACGCCGGCCGCGACCAATAGAACCTTGAGATCGAGCCGATCCTCCGATCGGCGCATCGCCAGCACCATGAGGGCAGTGGCCAGCAGCACATCGCCGAATGGATAGACGAGATTGAGGATGGTTTCGATCGGATCGGCGCCAACACTGACCACTCGATTTAGATAGGCGACCCACATCACGGCCGCCAGTGAGAGGGTGCCGGCCGTGGCGTCGAGGGCGAGGCGGATTCGCTCGTAGCGTCCCGGTCGCAAATACGGAAGGAATACGACGCCGGCAAAAATGAACGGATAGCCGGCGACATAGAAGAAGTCGGCCACACCGGGGTACGGGATTTCGCCGGTCAAGGCGCCCTGGATTACCCAGACGATCTCGCCAATCCCCCAACAGGCCACGCCGGCACCGATCAACGTCCAGGCGACGCGCGCCCGCCCCTTGTTTGCCAACCCGGCGGCAGTCAGTGCGATCCCAGCCGCCATGGATGCCCCGGCATAAGCGACCCCGGCGTTCGCGAAGTTTGCTGGTGGGCCAGCGACGACCAGAAACAGGCCGTAGCCGAAGGCCACGGCCGCCGCTGCGAGCGCGAAAGCTCGGACGGCGTTCAAGAAGTAATGGGGTCTCGGTTCAGCTGACATTCGCCTCGGATGTATTTTCGGTCGGCTACTCGCCCGAGTTAATGACCCCGGCAGCCTCGGCTCAGGTCAGGTGTCTTTGACAGCCGACTTCGTAGGCTTCCAGCAGCCACCTGGCGAAGGTGGCATCGACCTCGTCAGGGGTGCGGAGGCGAAAAGCATGGAGGACGTTTCGGGGTGAGAATTCCTCGACCCGGGTCCATCTGCTGTGGGCGAAGGAGCGGGCCAGGATCAGGTGGCCGTCAAGCCACGACTTGCGGGGGACGAAAGCGGCAAAGCTCATGCGCACGTGAAAGGCGATTCGGCTCTTCTCGGGGAGAACGGACACGGGGGGATCCGCCTCGGCCAACAACCCCAGAACCCGATCGAAGGTCTCTCTCACGTGCGGTGCGCTGGTGAGAAAATGCTCGTCGAGACTTCTCAGCCGAACGCAGCTATGGGGCTGGTTGCGGTTGGCGAAGGTCCGCTCACAGCTCGGACACATCCACATCGCCTGGCGCGAATCGCCGACTGCCCTAGGCATCGGAACGGAACTTACTCCGACTAAACCTGTGTCGGAGGTGGGCAATTGCGAACCCAGGTTGTAATCGTTGGGGGCGGTCCCGCTGGCACGCTACTCGCGCGCCTCTTGGCCGCCGAGGGAATCGAGAGCGTGGTCCTGGAGCTGCGCAGCCGCGACCACGTCTTGTCCCGTATTCGGGCCGGAGTGCTCGAACAGGGGAGCGTCGAAGTCCTGAGCTCGATCGGTCTTGGTGGTCGCATCGCCCGCGATGGTTTCGTGCATGGGGGGGTCAATCTCGCTTTCGCCAATCGGATGTTCCGGGTGGACTTCGAGGGGCTCGTCCGCCGCTCCGTCACCATTTATGGCCAAACCGAGGTGCAAAAGCACCTTTACGAAGCATGTGATCGAAGTGGTCAGGAGATCCATTTTGAGGCCGAGGAGGTGAAGCTCTTCGACCTCGACACGACCAATCCCTTCGCCACCTCTGTGATAAACGGACAACTCCATCGAGTCGAAGGGGATTTCATCGCTGGCTGTGACGGTGGCCACGGCGTCAGTCGAACGATGATTCCCAACCCTCGGACCTACGAGAGGGTCTATCCGTTCGGCTGGCTCGGCATCCTGTCGGAGACGCCTCCGGTCAACGACGAACTGATCTATAACAACCACGAGCGCGGTTTTGCTCTGTGCTCGATGAGAAATCCCAACCTCTCTCGTTACTACCTCCAGTGTCCGCTCGAAACCACGGTTGAGGATTGGCCTGACGATCGTTTCTGGGAGGAGCTCAAACGCCGATTGCCCACGCGGACTGCGGAGGGGCTGGTGGCGGGAGCTTCGATCGAGAAGTCGATCACCCCTTTGCGGAGCATGGTGACCGAGCCCATGAGCCACGGTCGCCTGTACCTGGCGGGCGACGCCGCCCATATCGTCCCACCGACCGGTGCGAAGGGGCTCAACCTCGCTATCTCCGACGTCGTCTATCTGGCCCGAGCCCTTGCCGAGCATTACCGACGTGGCTCGGACGAGGCGCTGAGTCGCTATTCGGAGACGGCTCTGGGGAGGGTGTGGAAGGCGGTCAGGTTCTCGTGGTGGATGACGACATTGATGCATCGCTTCGAGGACCAGGGTTCCTTCGGCCAGCGCGTACAAGAGGCTGAGCTCGACTACCTCGCTTCGTCGCCGGCGGCGCAAACGGCGATGGCAGAGAACTACACCGGCCTACCCATCGACTAACTAAGTTGCCCCTGTGGACTCTCGATTTGAACAGGGGATGCAGACCAGGCGCCAGGTCCTCGGTGCGGAATATGTCGATCAGGCGGTGGCCAATACCACCGATTTCGACTCGGACTTCCAGAAATGGATCACCGAAAGCGCCTGGGCAGGCGTTTGGGCTCGCCCTGGCTTGGAGCGGAAGGTGAGGAGCCTGATCACAATCGCCATCCTGGCCGCGATGGGTCACAACGAGCTCGAAGTCCATCTGCGAGCGGCCGTTCACACGGGCGCCACTCCCCCGGAGGTGGCTGAAGCCCTCATGCATGTCGCGGTCTATGCCGGAGTGCCCGCCGCCAATCACGCATTCCGGGTGGCGAAGAACGTCTTTGAGGAAACATGACGACCGACCTAAGCGATCACCCCCCGTTTCGTTATCCCGATTATCGGTCGACGATCAAGCGGTCGCCGGACATGAAGATGATTGAGATCATCCGCACGCTGACCGAAGAAACTGGGCCCGGTCCTATCGTCGCTGACCTCTCCAGCGAAGACGCGGATCTCACTACCAATGCCGGTACGGGAGCAGCCGCCATTGGCGAGCGCATCATTGTGACGGGGAAGGTTTTGGACACATATGGTGGCCCGCTCCCTAAAACCTTGATCGAGATCTGGCAAGCCAATGCCAGTGGTCGCTATACGCATTGGCGAGAAACCGAATTCCCGGCCCCCCTTGATCCCAATTTTCTCGGTGCGGGTCAGTGCCTTACCGACGACGAGGGCATTTACCGTTTCACCACCATCAAGCCTGGTCCCTATCCATGGGGGAACCATGCCAATGCCTGGCGGCCGTCGCATATCCACCTTTCACTCCTCGGACCCCGCGTCCGTTCTCGCCTGGTAACTCAGATGTATTTCGAAGGTGATCCACTGCTGGCTCTGGATCCGATCTTCAATGCGGTCCCCGAGCACTCCCGCAGCCGGATGGTGGCTCGCTATGACCACCAGGTGACGGTTCCCAATTGGGCGCTCGGCTGGCGCTGGGACATCGTGCTCGAGGGATGATCGGACCGACTCCATCACAGACGGTTGGGCCCTACTTCACGATGAAGTTGAGCAACAACAACGTCCTCATCGGACCGGCGGTGGAGGGAGAGCCGATCCGCATCGAGGGGCGGGTGTTCGACGGCGATGGGGCTTTCGTAGAGGACGCGCTGGTGGAGATCTGGCAGGCGGACGCTGCGGGTGAATACGCAGTGTCCGCCGGCGCCGGCACCGCGAAATTCACCGGATTCGGCCGAGCGGAGTCCGATCCCACCACGGGCACATATTGGTTCGAGACGATCAAGCCGGGGCGGGTTCCTGATCCGGAAGGGGAACTGCAGGCGCCTCACGTGTCGGTGATCGTTCAGGCCCGAGGCATGCTGCGACCGGTCTTCACTCGCCTCTATTTTTCTGACGAGATGGAGGCCAACGATGCGGACCTGATTCTCCGCATGGTTCCCCCAGAAAGGCGCTCAACACTTTTGGCCTCCGTAGCGAGGGTCGAGGATCGGAAGGTCTACCAGTTCGATGTCCGCCTGCAGGGCGACGAAGAAACCGTCTTCTTCGACTTCTGAGCGATGACGTTTCCCGATCCCGGTTTCTCCACACCCGTCATGGGAGAGATTTTCACGGCGGAACGAAAGGTCGCCGGCCTGCTCTCTTTCGAGGTGGGCCTGGCCAGGGCTCGTGCCGACCTCGGGCTGATCTCTTCCGAGGTGGCCGAGGAGATAGCCACCGCCTGTCAGGAATTCGACGCGGATCCGTCCGCGGTCGTCGCCTCCACTTGGGAGCGGGGATCACCTTTGATCGATTTGCTCCAGTCCCTCCGGTCGAGGCTCTCGGCGGAGGCCGGCGAGGCCCTTCATCAGGGCTCCACCAGTCAAGACGCCATCGACACCGCCTTGATGCTCCAGATCCGGGATGCCGTGTCACTGCTCGCGTCGGAAACGGAAGAGGTAGGCGAGCAGCTGGCAGATTTGGCGAGCCGACACGGGACGACTGCCTACCAGGCGCGCACCCTGCTCCAGGTGGCGCTGCCGTCGACGTTCGGAAATCGAGCCTTAGCCTGGCTCGATCCCCTGCTCCGGGCTGCCAAGGAGCTGAGAGAGGTGGGGGAGTCGCTCCCCGTCCAGTTGGGCGGTCCTATCGGAGATCCGGAAGGCCTGGGGTCCGCGGAGCTTGCAGAGCGCCTGGCCGCTCACCTCGGGCTCACCGCCCCCGCCCGGTCCTGGCATACAGATCGTTCGTACGTCCGGAAGCCGGCGGGCGGCGCGGTCGAGATCGCCCTGGCGGCAGGAAAGATCGCCTTCGATCTGGCGCTGCTCTCCGGGTTTGGCGAAGTCTCGATGCGAGCCGGGGAATCTTCGTCGATGGCCCACAAACGCAATCCCATCGATGCCATCAGATCGGTGGCTGCCGCCCGCGCCTGCGCGGCCGCTGCCTCGGTGCTCTCGACCCCGGGCGGACACGAGCTGGAAAGGGGCGTCGGCGGCTGGCAGGCGGAATGGTGGGCGGTTCCCCTGGTTTTTCAGGGGGCGGCGGCAGCGGTCGATGGACTCAAGTCGAGCCTCGCCCAGCTCGAAGTGGGTACCGGCCGAAATTAAGGCTGTGTATTAGCCCCAGACCTGGCTGGCGATCGAGACCATTCGCTCCAGCTTGGGCCACTGCTCATCGATCGTGAGCGTGTTGCCATGAACGGTCGAAGAGAACCCACATTGGTGACTGAGCGCGCACTGGTCGAGATCGACGAATCGAGCTGCCTCCTCGATTCGACCCTTGACCAAATCCGCATCTTCTACCTCGGGGTGCTTGGAGCTCATGAGACCAAGAACGACGGATCTGTCCTTCGGCATGAAACGCAGCGGGGCAAAATCGCCAGAGCGCTCGTCGTCATACTCGAGAAAGAAGGCGTCGACGGCCATATCACGGAACATGATCTCGGCCACCGGCTCATATCCGCCCTGGGCCACCCAGGCACTCTGAAAATTACCCCGGCACAGGTGGATCCCGACAGTCATACCCGCTGGCCGGTCCCGGATGGCGTCATTGACAAGCCGGCAGTAGAGCCGGGTGAGCTCGTCGGGGTCGTCACCCCGGGCGGCAGTTCGCTCTCGGATCTCTGGATCGCATAAGTAAGCGAGATTGGTGTCGTCAAGCTGCAGGTACGTGCAGCCGCGGGAGGCCAGGTCGGCGATCTCCTCCCGATAGGCGGCGGTGAGGTCGTTGAAGAAGTCGTCCAAGTCGGGGTATACGTCGGTGGAGATGCCCTGACGCCCGCCGCGGAAGTGGAGCATGGAAGGAGCCGGAATGCTCACTTTCGGAGTGCGAGACGTCTGTTTGGCCAAGAAATCGAAGTCCGCACCCTGGATCGAACGGGAATGACGAATGGGAGCGTCGACGTGCAAGGTAGGGGGTCGGAACCCAACCTCGGAGCCGTCATCCCGTTTGAACTTGGCAAAGAATTCGCCGTAGGTGGTGTTGACGCCGTCAAGCTTCTCGAGAAAGTCGATATGGAAAAAGGTTCGTCGGAACTCGCCGTCGGTGATGCCTTGGAGACCAACGGCTTCTTCCTGTCCTACCAGCTCCTTGATGGCTTCGTCTTCGACCGACCGTAACTCGTCGGCGCCGAGCTTGCCTTCGGCGTGTGCTTCCCGAGCCGTGAGCACCGATTGCGGTCGGAGAAAGCTGCCCACGTGATCGGCGCGAAACGGTGGTGTCTGGTTCATGGGTAGGACTCCAATCGACCTGGTTCCGAGTGTATCCCGGGTCGTATGCCGGATATCGATAGCCGCTCGGTAGCCTGCGGGCGTGAAATCCCGCCAGGTTCTGGTCGGCGCGTTCTTGGTGACCCTGGCCGCTTGTACACCTGATACCTCAGCGCCAACCACAACGTCGTCAGCGGGTACCCAACCCCCCTCGCCCAGCACCACCCAGGGCTCTGCCTCGACCGTGGCGCCGACCCTTCCTCCCGGCACCGAGGCGCTTCCCGAGAGCTTGCGGGCGGAGATCGCTCTCCTGATCCCGCGTACCGAGGAGCTACGCGAGCTCACCTTCCTCGAGGCCCCGGTGATTGATGTCATCAGCACCGAGGAATTGACGCAGCGGGTGGTTGAGCAGGTGGCGGAGGAGTACGAGGACGTCGAGACCGACGAGGCGCTTTACCGGCTGCTGGGGCTCGTGCCACCCGACTACGACCTCCTCGACAACCTCACCATGCTCTACGGCGAGCAGGTGGCCGGCTACTACGAGGGGGATACGAAGGAATTAGTCGTTACCGCTCGCAACGACGAATTCACCCCGCTCGAGGAGGCGACCCTGGTGCATGAGCTCACCCACGCTTTGACTGATCAGCACCACGAGTTCAATAGCGAATTCGACCGGCTCTTCGAGTCTGACCTTTTCGATCGGGGCTCGGCCTTGCAGGCCGTGATCGAGGGAGATGCCTCACTGGTCGAAACCTTGTTCGCGCAGCAGCTATCGCCGGCCGAGCAGCAGGAGTTCCTGGAGGAAGCGTTCAACATCGACACCTCTGTCTTCGATTCCGTGCCCAAGTTCATTCAGGACAGCCTGATCTTTCCTTACGACGCCGGAGTGTCATTCATCCAGAGCATCTGGATCGAAGGGGGATTCGACGCGGTCGACGGGCTCTATGCCAGTCCGCCGGTTTCGACGGAGCAGGTCCTGACTCCGTCCGACTTTGGAACCGATGCGCCCGCGCAGGTTGAGGTCCCCGACCGGGAGCTGGAAGGCTACGAGCGGTCGTATGGGTCGACCTGGGGGGAGCTCGGCTTTCGTTTGATGTTCGATCAGGTTCTCGGAGGCGCTGAAGGGGCGGCCGAGGGTTGGGGTGGCGACAGCTACGACGTCTATTTCAACGGCGCCGATGTTGTCTTGGTTCTCGAGTACGTCGGGGACACTCCCGGAGACGGCCCAGAGATGCGAGACGCGTTGCGCGACTACTTCCAGATCGTCACAGGGATCGCCGAGCCGACAGCGGACGAAGGTCCCGCCGGTGGGTCAATCTACGAAGGCGACTCATATGTCTTTGTCGGGAATATCGGCGAGCGAGTTCTATTGATCGCCGCCGGCGACCCCGCCGTCGGGGCTATCGCCCGGTCGTGGTATCCCGAGTTCTAGCCAGCATCGTTTCGTAGAGTTTGCGGCGGGGAAGGCCGAGGTCGGCAGCGACTAGGCGCACGGCAGTGGTCATGGATTGACCCTGGGCCATTGCGTCCAGGACCCCTTCGATCCCGCTTTCGATGTCCGGTGTCCTCTGTGCCACCGCGGAAAGGACGAGAGTGAATTCTCCCTTTGCCTCGCGCTCGGCAAAGACCCCAAGAGCTTCGGCGCAGGTCAGCCAGAGGACCTCCTCGAACTTCTTGGTCAATTCGCGGGCAATGCAGAGGGGCCGATCGGGGGCGACTCTCGCTAGTGCTTCAAGGTCGGTGAGAAGCTGAGAGGCGCCGACAAACAAAACGATGGTCCGCGTTTCCTGGGCGATCTGGTTGAGGCGCTCCTCACGGTCCCGTCCCCGGCGGGGGAGGAAACCTTCGAAAACCACCCGTTCGCTCGGAAAGCCGCTGACCGCCAGGCTCGCCGTCAGGGCGCTGGGACCCGGCACGACCGTCACCTGCGCCCCCACTCGGCGGGCCGCGTTGACAGCCGACCAGCCTGGATCTGAGATGGCCGGGATGCCGGCATCGGTGAGCAAGGCGACGGTCAGATCGGCCTCGAGGTCGGCGGCGAGCTGGTTTTGCCTTTCCCCCTCGTTGCCTACGAAATAGGAGTTGAGTCGCTTCTTGATTCCGAGGGAGTCGAGCAGAACTCGGCTGCGACGGGTGTCCTCGCAATAGATGACGTCGCTTGTGGCCAGAGTTTGGGCCAGTCGGGGCGAGGCGTCAGCGAGGTTGCCGATCGGCGTCGCGCAAAGGATCAAGGTCCCGGGCATCGATCCACGTTAAGGGCGTGCCCGGAGGTGGAGGTGGGCGAAGACGGGGCAGCTCGAGCACGCTGGTCGCTCGCCTGATTGTCACCAAGGCGCCGGGCTGCATTTCTCTCACCGCGACGACGATCTGGTCCTCGTCGAGACCGCAGACCCACAGAGCCTCTCTCATGCCAAACCCGTGCACCGCGCGGCCGGTGAGCCAGAGACCTTGCTTTTTGGAGAGGGGGCGAAGGCCTCTCCACCGGGACCAGAAGGTGGTGGCTTTCCTTACCGGCCCTGACCGCCAGCCCGGGCCGAAAAACTCCCCGTTCTCATCGTAAGATCGGCTGCGTGGACCCATCGGTCGAAGCTATCGAATTCAACCGTGAGCTGGAACGGTTGCTGTCTGAGTATCCCCGCGTCGACACGATCTCTCCCTCAGAAGCGCGCAGTGAACGCGAGGCGGGAAGATCGGCCTTTGGCCCGCTGCGATTGTCCGAGCACGCAGTCGAGCGAACGATCGAGACCGGGGTCGGGGACTTGCGCCTGCGGTGTTTTCTTCCCGATAGTCCGCGGGGGGTCTATCTCCATATCCATGGCGGGGGCTGGGTTTTGGGAGGGATCCACCATCAGGACCCACGTCTGCAACGTCTCTCCGAAACCTGCGACCTGGCCGTGCTCTCGGTCGATTATCGCCTGGCCCCCGAGTGCCCCTATCCGGCGACCCCTGACGACTGCGAAGCGGCGGCGCTGTGGTTGGTCGAGAACGCGGGGGACGAGTTCGGGACCGAACGCCTCCTGATCGGAGGGGAGTCGGCCGGCGCCCATCTTTCCGTCGTCACGTTGCTCCGGCTGCGCGATCGCCACGGACTGACTCCGTTCGCGGGCGCCAACCTGGTCTACGGCGCCTATGACCTCCGGCTCAGCCAGAGCTGTCGGGCGTGGGGCGAGCGACTCTTGGTCCTCAACACTCCTATCACGGAGTACTTCGTCCGCAGCTTCGTCCCCGCCGATCGCCTCGAAGACCCCGATGTTTCTCCGATCTTGGCCGACCTGGCTGGCCTACCTCCGGCATTATTCACTGTCGGTACCGAGGATCCCTTGTTTGACGACACCCAGCTCATGTTCGAGCGCTGGAAGGCCGCGGGAAATAAAGCCGAGCTGGCCGTCTACCAGGGCGGCGCCCACGGGTTCGATGCCTTTCCTATCGCGCTGGCAGAGGAGGCGCTGACCCGGATGTACGACTTCCTCGCGCGATGTTGATCGTTCTGTGGGCTGGTGGATAGGCAGGGCCGCCCTGCGAACCCTGGGTTCGCCGTTAGACCAGTTGGGAGCGACAGTCCGAGCAGATGCCGCGGCCTTTGAAAGGGGTGACGTCATCGGTGCGGCCGCAAAACGCGCAAGTGTCTTCCATCTTGCGCAGGGTGATGCCGGTGCCTTCGATGGAGATGAGGAGCTGATCTCCCTCGCGAATGTTGAACAGACGCCGGGTCTCCGCCGGGATGACGATTCGTCCCAGGTCGTCGATCTTTCGCACGATTCCAGCGTCCATCGACCCAACTCCTCGGCTTGCCTGCCGACATTACCCCTTGGGCTCCATCGGTGCCGGGCTACGCTCGCCGGTTGAATGGGATGGGTCGACTCGCACTGCCATCTCCAGCTCGACGATCGAGATCCCGCTCAACTCCTGTCTCGCGCCACCGAAGTCGACTGGGTCGTGGTTCCCGGGGTGGATGCGAAGAGTTCTGGCACCGCCCTGGATCTGGCTACCCGATTCCCCGACCGTGTCCTCGCCACCGCCGGACTTCACCCCCATCAGGCATCGTCGTGGGACGAACAGGAATTTGAGATCAGCGAGCTCGCCTCTCGCGCCGCGGCGGTGGGAGAAACGGGGCTCGATTTCTACCGCAACCTCGCTCCCCCCGAGGATCAACACCATAGCTTCGAGGCGCAATTGCGTTTGGCCGAGTCGCTCGACAAACCGGTCATCGTTCACTGCCGCGATGCCTTTGCCGATGTCTACGAGATTCTCGAGCGGACGAAAACCGGTCCGAGAGCGATTCTTCACTGCTGGACCGGTGGGCGTCGCTGGACCAAGCGCTTCCTGCCACTGGGCTGCTGGTTCTCCTTCGCCGGGCCAATCGCTTTCGAGACCGGCGAAACCATTCGGCTGGCGGCCGAACTGATTCCACCCGAGCGAACCTTGGTGGAAACCGACACTCCCTACCTCGCTCCCCCTCCTCACCGACATGAGCTCAATGAGCCGGCATACGTGTCGTTCGTGGGTGCAACTTTGGCCGAGGTTTGGTCGCTCCCGATCGAGCAGGTCAGCGCGCAAACTTCGGCCAATGCCGGATCGGTCTTTGGGCGATGAGCACCCGAACCCGCCGGGGAGTCAAGGCGCTTCTTGATCGCCACGGCCTAAAGCCGAAGACCTCGTGGGGTCAGCACTTCCTGGTCGATACCAACGTCGTCGACCGTGTGGTGCGCACGGCTTCGGTGCGGCCCGGCGACCGGGTGCTCGAAGTGGGGCCGGGGACCGGGACTCTCACCCGCGCCTTGTCGGCGGCTGGGGCGGAGGTGGTGGCGGTGGAGATCGACCGCCGGCTGGCTCCCCTCCTCGAGGAGGAACTAGCTGACAGCGGGGTCCGCGTTATCTATGCCGATGCGCTCGAGGTCGATTACAACGACCTCCTCGGCCCGCCCCCCTGGATGGTGGTGGCCAATCTTCCCTACCAGGTAGGCACCATGCTTTTGCTCGACTGGCTGCGATTCGTTCCCGTCCTCACGGAATTCACAGTCATGGTTCAACAGGAAGTAGGGGAGCGACTTACCGCCCAGGTGGGGGATCCCGCCTATGGCCTTCCGAGTGTGGTGACCGGTTTGCATGCCGAGGCCCGGATCGCATTCAAGGTCGGACCGCAGGTTTTTTTCCCGACCCCGCGGGTCGACTCGGTTGTTGTCACCCTCCACCGTCGTCCCGCTCACGAGCTCAGTGAGCGAGCCATCGAGTTGGCGGCCGCCGGATTTGGGCAGCGCCGCAAGATGCTGCGGGGCTCGTTGGCATCGAAGCTGGCCGATCCGGTCGCGGTGCTGGAAGAAGCGGGATTCGATCCGCGGCTTCGAGCGGAGGAGCTCAGTCCGTTCGATTTCCTGCGATTGGCGGAAGCGACGTGAGCGTCTGGGAGGCACCGGCCAAGATCAACCTCAGCTTGGAGGTCGGACCTCGCGGGGCCACCGGGCTCCACCCGCTCCGATCTCTGGTCCTCTGCATCGGTTGGACCGATGTCCTGCATTTCGAGGAATCAGACGAAGACCATTTGCAGGTCGTGGGGGCCGACCTGCCCGATGATGGCGAGAACCTGGTCTGGAAGGCCGTTGCGGCGATCAGGCGAGGAAGCCGTCCGCAGCTGCACATCCGATTGGAGAAGTCGATCCCCGTTGCCGCCGGGCTCGGGGGTGGATCGAGTGACGCCGCCGCGACGTTGGCGGCCCTCGCCGATCTCATGGGTCGTGACGACGAAGCGATGCGGTCGACGGCCGTCGAAGTGGGGGCGGATGTGGCCCTCTTCCTCACTGGAGGCCTCCAGCGGATGGAGGGTTACGGCGAACACCTGACGAGAGAGAAGGCAACTCCCGACTTCGCCGTGGCAGTGGCGGTGCCCCCCTTCGAGCTGGAGACCAGCCGGGTCTACGAACGCTGGGACTCGTTAGACGAACCCACGGGTCCCGAGGTGGAAGGCCGGCGACTTCCCCCTTCCCTCCGTCTGTTGGGTCCTTTGCGCAACGATCTCACCCCAGCGGCCGTCGATCTTCAGCCCGAGCTGGCGGACTTCATCGCCGAACTCTCCGGTACCTGGGAGCAACCAGTGCTGATGAGCGGCTCAGGGCCAGCCCTTTTCGGCCTCTTTGCCGACCTGGACGAAGCCACCGGTGCCGCCGCCGCCGTTCCTTCTGCCTATCGCCAGCGCCAGGCCGCTGCTCCTCGCTCGAACGGCGTCGAGCGGATTGATTAGAAAATGGAAAACGCCCCGAGGCATGTGCCGTCGGGGCGTTTTCGTGAGCCGGGGGTTATCCGGTCAGAGCCTTGTCCGAGCTGCCAACCGAGACCTTGCGCGGCTTGGCTTGCTCAGCCACTGGAATGGTGATCGTCAGCACTCCGTGGTCGTATCCAGCATCGACGTGATCGGTGTCGAGTCCATCGCCCAGCTGGAACCGCCGGACGAAAGCGCCAAATGGCCGCTCGCGGGCGACCCACTGCCCGCCTTCGGGATCGGCGATCGACCTGGTCCCCGACACTGTGAGTGTCGTTCGTTCCACGGTCACTTCGACGGTGTCGGGATCGACTCCCGGAAGGTCAAGGTGGAGATAGAACCGGTCGCCGAGGCGATAGGCATCTACCGGAACCGTTGGAGTTCTTGACCCGAAAAGCTCTTGCGACATCCGGTCAAGCTCGGCAAACGGCTCAAAACGCATAATCACCTGAGTTCCTCCTTTCGGTCTGGTAGACATAGTATACCACAGAAAATCTGATGCGTACCCACTCATATTTGGCCAAGGGCTCCAACCCCTTCTCCTCGGAGCTCATGGGCCAAAAGGGTATTCTTCAGGGGCCATGCCGGCTGGTCGCTGGCGCCAAACCGCCCTTGGGGGGTGGTGTAATCGGTAGCACAACGGACTTTGGATCCGTTAGAGCGGGTTCGAGTCCTGCCCCCCCAGCTTGCAGACCCTCGACTTGAGCCGGCCCGGATGAGCCTTTATGCCATCGTCCTTGCCGCCGGGCAGGGCAAGAGGATGAAGTCGGATCTTCCCAAGGTGCTCCATACGGCCCTGGGAAAGCCGATGATCCACTGGGTGCTCGAATCGGTGGCCCCCCTGGAACCCGAGAAAATCCTGGTGGTGGTGGGCCATGGAGCCGAGGCCGTCTCGGCGGCCCTCCCCCTCGGGACCATCGCCGTGCATCAGGAACCGCAACTTGGCACCGGACATGCGGTCCAACTAGCTATGGCCGAAGTGGCGGACTCGCCCGAGGACACCATCCTCGTCGTGAATGGAGACATGCCTCTCCTGGGTGCTCCCTTGTTGGGCCGGACCATCGCCGCCTGTGGGGGAAAGGCCGCGTCCTTGGTCTCCTTTCAAGCCGAGGATCCCACCGGTTACGGAAGAATCGTGCGCAACGTTGGCGGCGAACTCGTTCGGGTGGTCGAGGAGAAAGACGCCAGCGAGAGCGAGCGCCATCTGCGGGAGGTGAACGCCGGGGTTTACGCCTTCTCGGCGAGCGCCTTGCGGAGGGCTCTCAGCCAGAATGACCGCAACAATGCTCAGCAGGAGCACTACCTGCCCGATGTAATACCAGCGATGATCGAAGAGGGAGGTGTCGCCATTGTGAAGGCGGAGCCAGAGGAGGTGGCAGGGGTCAACTCGCAGGACCAGCTTTCCTCGGCCGAGGCGCAACTGCGGAAGCGGATCAACCTCGATTGGCAACAGCGGGGGGTCTGGATGCAGGACCCGGACCGGGTATACATCGATGCCTCGGTCACCCTGGCCGCCGGGGTACGCCTTTATCCCGGTGTTCATCTCGAGGGCAATACCGTGGTTTCCGAGGGAGCGGTGGTCGGTCCCGAGGTCTATGCGATCGATTCCGAAATCGGACCCGGGAGCCGGGTTTGGTACTCCGTTCTGAGAAAGGCACAGGTGGGAGAGGACGTCGAAGTCGGACCATTCGCGTCTCTTCGCCCCGGAACCGTGCTGGCGGCCCGATCGAAGGCGGGAACCTTCGTGGAGATGAAGAACACCTCGGTCGGCGAGGGAGCCAAGGTTCCCCACCTCTCCTACCTAGGCGATGCCACCGTCGGAGCTCGAACGAACATCGGTGCCGGAACCATCACCTGCAACTACAACGGTTACGAGAAGCTTCCAACCACCATCGGCGAGGATGTCTTTGTCGGCTCCGACACGATGTTCATCGCCCCAGTGGAAATTGGCGACCGGGCGGTGACAGGGGCGGGGTCGGTCATAACCAACGATGTCCCGCCGGGGGCCCTGGCGGTCGAGCGTTCTCCGCAGAAAGAGATACCCGACTACGCTCAAAAGCTCGCAGCCCGTTATCGAAATCGCAGGTCCAAGGACTAGATGGACGTCGTAAGCCGCAACCGGATGATGCTCTTCACGGGCGGGGCGAACCTACCTCTAGCCGAGGAGGTCGCCGACATTCTCGGGGTACGGATCGGTCAACTGCATCGCTCCACATTTGCCAACGGCGAGATCTACGACCGTCCCATCGAAAGTGTGCGCGGGGCAGATTGCTTCGTGATCCAGAGCCATTCGGCTCCGATCAACGAGAACATCATGGAGCACTTCATCATCATCGACGCTTTGCGTCGCGCTTCGGCGCGCCGGATAACGGCGGTGATGCCGTTCTATGGATATTCGCGGCAGGACAAGAAGGTGCTTCCTCGCGAACCGATCACGGCCCGGATGATCGGTGACTTCTTCGTGACCGCGGGCGCCGACCGCATAGTTTCAGTCGATCTTCACTCCGGCCAGTTACAGGGTTTCGTGCCGAGCTTCGATCACCTCACGGCCTTGCCCATCATCACCGATTACCTGCGGGAGCGGATTTCGGGGCCCACCGCCATCATCTCCCCGGATGCCGGTGGTGTGAAGCGAGCCGAGAAGTACGCTCGCCGTCTAGACGGGACCGTGGCTTTCGTCTACAAACGGAGAGAACCCGACACCCATAACGTGTCGGCCGCCCACGAGTTGGCCGGAGACGTCAAGGGTCGTCACGCCATCATCGTCGATGACATGGTCGACACCGCCGGAACTGTCACCAACGCCGCCGACCTGGTCCGCGACCAGGGAGCGCTTTCGGTGAGGATCGCCGCTACCCATGCCATCTTTTCCGAGCCGGCCATCGATCGGATCAAGAACTCCTCGGTGGAAGAGGTGATCGTCACCAACACTCTGCCGGTGCCCGATGACGCATTGCGGCTCGACAAGATCAAGGTCTTGTCGATCGCTTCGATCCTGGCGGAGGCGGTGCACGCCATTTTCACCGAGAGCTCGGTGTCCGAGATCTTCCTCGGCGATAACACCTAATCTCGTCGCCGCGATCAGCCGAGGTCCCAGGCCGGTAAGACCAGAACCTCACCCGGAAAGATGAGGTCGGGGTCGCCCGATCTGATCCGGTCCTTGTTGGCTCCGATCACAGCCAGCCAGTAAGGGGCGACCTCATGATCCAAGGCTGGGCGGCCCAGGAGGTCGAGGAGTCGACGTTCGGCCAGGAGCCACATGTTGTCACCCGGCATCACCACCACGTGCTCGGCCTCCGCCGTTCCCGGGACTGTGGCGACTGACGTGGTGGGGAGGGGTTCGATGGGGAGATAGAGAATCTCGATGGGGGGTGAGATCACCGAGTTCGCCATCGTGGTTGTTGTCTCGATCACCAGAGTTGTGGTCGAAGGCTCCTCCATTGGATCCGAGGCTGGCACCGGGACGTAACCGGGGGCGATCGAGGCGTGGGCGGGGAGGGCCATCGCTATGGCGACGGTCGATGCCAGACCGCCGTCGATCCAGCGACGCAGAGGTTGCCAGGTGAGAGGTGATATCGCCTTGACGAGCTGGGGGATTCGTACGAGAGAAGCGAGCAGGTAGAGGAAGGTTGATGACAGGAGCCAGTAGGCGATTGCCAGGCCGAGCAGGCGAGATCCCGCGCCCAGCGCTACCTCCAACGTTCCATCGGCCAGGGCTGAGACCGGGAATGCTCCCGCCAGCCGATGCAAGACAATGGTGGCGCCGATCAGGCCCCCGAGGATGATGACGAGCCCCAGCCGTCGCCTCATGCAATCGAGCTTACGACTCGCCCTTGCCGGAAGGAAGGGGTCAGGAAGGGATAGGTCTACGATTCCCGGTCGGTTCGTCCACGGAGGAGATTTCTTGCTTGTCAAAATTGGTGTTGCTGACACCAATCGCGTGATCGAACTGGAAGCCGAGTCGGCGGAATCGATCAAGACCGTACTGGAGGAGGCCTACAGCACCGGAAAGAGCATCCTTTGGTTCGAAGACACCAAGAGTCGTCTCATTGGCGTGCCCCTGGAAAAGGTGGCCTACGTGGAAATCGACCAGGAGAGCGACTCCCGCCAGGTGGGGTTTGCCCGGAGCGGGGGATGAAGTCTTAGCCGGCGCGGCGTCGGCGTTCTGCCAGCCAGCGCTTGCGGAGACGCCGGCGCTCGTCTTCGGCGAACCCGCCCCAGACGCCCGACTCTTGATTCGATTCGAGGGCGTATTGGAGACAGTCTTCCTGCACCGTGCAAACGGCGCAGATCTGTTTGGCAGCGGCGATTTGTTCGATGGCTGGCCCGGTGCTGCCGATGGGGAAGAAGAGACTCGGCTCCGAGTCCCGGCAGGCGGCGAGGTCCCTCCATTCGGTGGTGACAGTGAGCGTGGGGGTGGTCGTCATCAGGGTCCTTTGTGAACGCTTTC